>JAFYJT010000033.1 GCA_017537945.1 Aeriscardovia sp. | reverse complement strand
TCAACAAGCATTACAGGCTGCGAATTTAAAAAGAGGGCGTAATCAACCCGGGTATTGCTGCTTCGTACCCCCCTGTCAAATTCCGGAATTGCTGCTTGCGGGCTACTTGGATCCTGAAGATTAAATCCAAGATCGCGCAAGAAGGGCTCTATTATATAGTTTTCGGTCTGTTTTTCATTCCATTCCGAGGGGGGGGGTTACTCTCACGGATTGAGCTTCATATTGAGAACTGACTCTCTCCTTCAGAGTATCCAATTTCGACTTCAATTCGGAAAACTGTTCTTGTTCCATGCCTCCAATTCTACATTTGTTATACCTATTTGTGACCTCAAGCTTCTAATTTGTCGTGCTTGCTCCCATTGCACCTGGAGCACAAGACCTGAAGGTTGGAGGGGACGGTCTTGCCCCCCTTGGCTATTGGTATTATGTGATCTATTTGCAGGCCAACCTTGTCCGGCATGTACTTCCCGCAGATTTGGCAGGTGTAGTTGTCCCGTTCCATGATTTCCTGGCGGAGTTTTGGGGTGAGAAGCTTTCTCTGGTTGGCGCTGTCCCATTTTTTCAGGGTAGTCTCGTAGTTTATCGAGGCCAGCATTTCATCCCTTTGGGCGAGGTAGGCGTAATTGCAGGAAAAGGTCCCCACCTCATTTTTTACCTTATAAGACACCTTCTGGTAATTTCTTTGCTGATACCTCGTCTGGAGGCGGAAAACAACGAAGCGGTAGGCATGGTTGTCGTCCACAAGGGCTTTAAACTGCTTTTCCCGCCTTTCCTTCAGGTGGCTGCTTTCTATTTGTTTTTTGCACTCACTCTTCCACGCCTTTATCCGGGCGTGCTCTTTTTCAATATCGCCCATTCCGTGCTTTATCAGGTACTCGTCAACCAGATCCTGCGTATCGGGCTTCCTGCGCCCGGAAATGTCTATAGAGGCGGTAAAGTAAGGGTAGCCCCCGAAAGGGGATTTGAAGATGAGGTAGAGGACTATGGGAACTGCGATCGCAACTAAGATTATGCAGCTTATGGCTATAAACATTCCCCTCCCAGCCTGCCTGCAGGATTTATTTATAAAGCCGTGCCTATTTTAAGGTCCCCTGTGTCGGACCATCAGTTTGCGATTTTTATTGTATATGCACCCCGGTTCTTTGATCCAAAATTTTAAAAGCAAACCCCTCAATGGCCCCTTAATAGGTTTTTACCCAAAGGCTTCAGACTTCAAACCCTGCAGTCCTTTTGGATTTTCCTCCGCCTTTTCAAAAGCTTTTTCAAGTTGGATATCTTTTTCCAAGTATCGGTACAAATGCTAGCGGACAAATTTCCTAGGGGGCGCTTAAACTGCCTTATTTTTTCTGATGCAAATTCTCATTTCCAAATCTGCTTAATGATCCGCGCCCCCTTTCCAAGTCGACACGGCAATCTAAAACGCCCCATGCTTTTATCCCTTGCTAAAGTTTCTGGGCTCCCCTGCGCCTGCGGCGTCCGATTTTGGTTTTTTATGTTCTTCCCTTTTGCAATGGAGGAAAGCCCAATAATGCTTTGCCCCCGCCGGGGCCCTGTCCCCCGTTAGGCGTTCCCTTTCCCACTCCGCCCCCTACACGCCAGCTTCCGATCCGGCCTTTCGCTTTGCGGCCAAAGCCAGGCGGCGGCTTGATAAGTCCTCCAATTTTGTTTTTAACCCAAATGCCGTAACGTCAAGGCACCCTTTGGAACAGGCCTGCGGCTTGTCTGCATTTTCAACGCTGGCATCCGGTAAACCAAATCTCCAACATAGATCTATGGAGGGCCGGGGTTCCCGCTGCCAGCAGGATATTTGAGAGGCCCCCTCCCCCTTTAACAAATCTGAATTGCAAAAACCGGATGAAAACATGGCGCGCCGGGCTTGCCCCCTTCGGGTTCCAGCATAAAAGCGCATTTAAAAGCTTTCCTGGAAAGGCAAAGACAATGGAATCGATATAGGCATATAAATTGGGGGTCTGCCAGCGCGGTTCCGATGGGCATGCCCGTCTTTTGACTTTTCAAACAAGCCTTGGTCAATGGAACGGATGCGATCGCAATTTATAGCGCAAAAGCCTTGGTACTAGCGCAAGAGGCAAAAAGGCCGGTTAGGGCGCCCTTAATATCCTTAAAGGGCTACAAATTCCGTAAATTAGAAAGTAGAATGGATGATGCCATCTTGATGTTGCATATTTAGATGACTTCCTTATTTATCCGTAAAGGAGCTTGTTTTCGCCGCTTGGCGGGGGCAAGCTTTCTTTATGTTTAAACTCCTCTTAATAGGGCTTGTCCATGCCTAAAAGGGAATCCGTTCCAAGTTTGAATTTTGCTTACCCGCTTTTCCATGATCCCTTACCGCGCCCCAGGGCGATGGTTGCCTTAAAAGGGGCAATCATACGCGCCTCCTGGCAGTTGGGTTCGAAAGAAAGAAGGAGGCGGGGGCCAAACCGCTGGGCAATGAAGAGCCTTGGAATGCCGGTTCCAAACAGGCGCCCTCAAAAGGGCTATGCCTGCAATACGGGGGGCTTAGAGGATCCAAAGGCAAAGCCCTCGGGCGGCAGCCAAAAGGCGTCCGCCCCCTCGGGAGCGCGCCTGAAACCTTTTTTAGTGGAGTCGCCGGGAATTGAACCCGGGTCCGACGGTTCCTTATCCAGCCTTCTACATGCGTAGTCTATATATCCAGTTTTTCAGCCTCTATATCTCTATAGACAATTTATAGACGGCTTAGCTTTCGAAAGTCCCGTCCGCGCCTGTAAGCTCTGGCGCGGAGGCAAGCCTTTAATTATCGCCCCGCTTTTTCCAAGGCTTTGATAAGCGGGGGGAGTAAGGGCCGCCTAACTAGGCAGCAAGCACAAACTCAGTGCGATTTATCTTTTTGGCACTTATAGTTCTGCAGAGGTCTTTTACGGGCTACTCTGCATTCCCGGCATGCCAGCTGGATGAAGTAAACCGCCGTCGAAACCTGTCGGCCCCAAACAAGTGAAATTCTATACTTTTTCCCCGAGAAGTTTAAGTATCAAAGGATTTGCGTCCGTCACCGTGCCGGCTCCGACCGTAACCAAAACGTCCCCCTCCCGGCTCCATGAAACCAGCCTCCTGGCTCCCTCTTCAAAATTTTGGGCCAATTCAAATTTTTCCCCTTCCCCCAGGGGGAGCGCCGCCTCTTTTATGCGTTCCGGAGAAGCTTTGGGGAAGTCTTCCTGTTTCTCCCTGGCGCCGTAAACAGGCAAAAGGAAGATTTTGTCAGCCAAAGAAAGGGAAGAGGCGAAGCCCTGGGAAAAATTCTCCACCCTGGAATAGTTGAAAGGCTGGAACAGCGCCCCAATCCTCGCAGGAGGATAGCTGGATTTAAGCGAGGAAAGTAGGGCCTCTATTTCGGAAGGGTGGTGGGCGTAGTCGGTAAAGACCTTCCTGCCCCCCGGGCAGCCTAAAAATTCAAGGCGCCTGGAGCATCCTAAAAACAGCGAAGCCGCCCTGGCGGATGCAGGAATGCCCACACCAAGCCCTTTGCAGGCCAAAATGGCCGCGGAGGCGTTAAGGCAGTTGTGCAGGCCAGGGATCCTGAGCCGCACCCGGGCCTTTTCTTTCCCGAGCTTTAGGGAAAAAGAGGAGGAGAAGGAAGATGAGGCCGGGAAGAAGCGGATATCTTCGAGAAAGCCATAGTTGTCCTCCTGAAAGCCGGCAAGGCCCAGATTTTTAAACTCAGTAGCGCCGTAGCCTAGGACTTTCCCCTTCTCCTCTTCTTCCAGCATTTCGAAAAGCTGCCTGTTGCCCCCGTCGTCCATGCTCATTACGCATTTTTCGGAGTGCCTTATGAAGTCCAGAAAAGCCCTTCTGTAATTTTCGATAGATCCGAAGTGTTCGAAATGGTCCCCGTCGGAGTTGGTGATGACGCAGACTTTGGGCCTGTACTTTAAGAAGCTCCCGTCCGACTCGTCGGCCTCGGCTACAAACGCTTCGCCCTTTCCATTCCTCCAGGCCGCTTCTTCTTTCCCTCCCTCCGTTTTAAAGGGGGCGCCCAGGGCCCAGGAGGGGTCTTTTCCGAGGGATAAAAGGATTGAAGAAATTAGGGAGGAGGTAGTGGTCTTCCCGTGGGTGCCCGATACGGCCACCCCTTCTTTCTCCCTCATTAGAAGATCGAGGATGTCGCTTCTGTGGGCCAGCGT
The DNA here is from genome assembly GCA_017537945.1 of Aeriscardovia sp. GTDB lineage: Bacteria > Actinomycetota > Actinomycetes > Actinomycetales > Bifidobacteriaceae > RGIG1476. The sequence goes on along the minus strand of JAFYJT010000033.1, from coordinate 419 downwards.
CATACCCCTTTTAAAAGCCGAAAGGAGATCGGGGTTGCCTTCCTTTATGGCGCTTGACCAGACAAGCGTGCCAGCATCCCCCATGTGGGATCCGTCCTGCGGATAGACTCGGAGCCCCGCTTTTTCCAGGTCCTTTGTGATCTCAGTTCTGGCTACGTCGCTTCCTGAAACTTTTACGCCTTTGTCGTTCAAAAGCCTGGCCAGCACGCTCATTCCGTGGCCTCCGATTCCGGAAAAGAATACGGAGGTCAGATCTTTGGCGCCTCTGCCTTCCAGAGAAGGATGGTCGGGCGGGGGGAGGTTATTCATGATACCTATGGTAGTTGGCAAGCTGCAAAATTTCCTCCGCCATAATGAGGGCCGCATTTTCTCCCGAAAGCTCCCTGGCCTTTTCGCCCATTTCTTTCAGCCGTCCCCCG
>JAFYJT010000032.1 GCA_017537945.1 Aeriscardovia sp. | reverse complement strand
TTCAAAGCCGCCTATGTCTTCGCAAATGGAGGCCAGCACTTTTTCCCCGTTATGCCCGAAAGGAGGATGGCCTAAGTCATGAGCAAGGCAGGCGCAGTCCACAACGTCCGGATCGCATCCCAAAAGGTATCCTATCTGCCTGCCTATCTGCGCCACTTCCAAAGAGTGCGTAAGCCTGTTTCTGGCAAAATCGTTATAGCCTGCGCTCCTGACCTGGGTTTTGCCCCCCAGCCTTCTGAAGGCTGAAGAATGGATAAGGCGCGCCCTGTCCCTTTCAAATTCCGTGCGAAGCTTCGATTTTTCCTCCTCGGGATAAAATCTGTCTAAATCATGCGGGGAGTAGCCCTTAGGCATGGGGTTTTTGAAGGGTACATCCAATTTTTGCTCTTTCATGCAACTCCTAAGAAAGCACGCATTCAGGATTTAAAAGGGAAAGTTCTTTTTCGTTCAGCTCTTTTCTGGCATTCACGTACAGCCTCGGAATCCTAAGGGAGAGGTTGGTGTAGATTACGTAGCTTATATTGTCGGATCTTTTGGCCCAGTCGTCGGCCGTGGGCTCGGCTTCTCCTTCGCCCCTTCCGGGGCCAAACAGGCGAACGGTGTCGCCTTCCAGAACCCCCAGCCTCTCCAGGGGGGCGCCCAAATCAACCATAAACTGGTCCATGCACACCCTCCCGCAGGCCCGGGCGATTTTCGGGCCGGAGGAAGTAAGGATTCGAACTGGGGCGCCGGCCTTCTTGGAAGAAGAGTTTGACCCCCCGGCGGTGCGCAAAATCCCGTCGGCGTACCCCAGGGGGACTATGGCCAAGGAGGTTTCCCTTTGCGTCTCGTAGGTCCTTCCGTAAGACACGGCCCTCCCCCCTCCGACATCCTTTACCTTTGCAAGCTGCGCCTCGAGGGTGAGGGCGGGGGTAAGGCCGAAATCCTGCGGGGAGCCCAGCGCGTAATCGGCGGCATAGCCATAAAAGCTGTTTCCCGGCCTCGACATCTCGAGACGGGAAAGCGGGCGGGAAAAACTGGAGGCGCTGTTTGCTATGTGGCGCAAAAGCCCTTTGAAGCCCGCCGCCCGCGCCCGCCTTACAAATTTTGAAAAATTCTCCAGCTGCAAGTCGGTGTACCTCTCGCTCGCCCCGTCTTCCATGTCGGCGGATGAAAAATGGCTCATAATGCCTACCACTTCAAACCTGCCTTCATCCGAGTATTTTTTCAAAAGGGCAAGGGCGCTTTCGAAAGATCGGTCGAGAAACCCGTTTCGGCTAAAGCCGGTGTCTACGACTATATGGACCCGGGCCCGTTTTTTCGCTTTCTGCGCCGCCTTGGAGACGGCCTCTATTTCGTCCAAAGACCCCAGGGCTATGTCTATGCCCTCTTCGATCATTTCTTCATACGGGGCCCAGACGCAGTTGGCCAGCCACGCCAAAATGCGGCACATTTTTGGACCCACTCCGCCTTTTCTAATAGCTAGGGCTTCTTGGGCCTTGGCTACGCCTATCCATGAGCATCCGGCCTTCAAAGCCGCAAGGCAGGAGGGGATAAGCCCGTGCCCGTAGGCGTTGGCCTTTACTATCCCCATTACTTCGCTCGGCGCAAAAAGTGAACGCATGAGGCGCATATTTCCCACAAGCGCGGAAAAGTCTATTATGGCCTGCCCCGGAAAAGATCTGAGGGCCTTTAGATAATTGTTCTGACCCTCGCAACTTAAATTCTTAAAGTCAACTACGCTCCCCGCCATGCTGTGTTCTTGGCGCGGGCCTATGACTGGAAAAGGCATGTACTTTGTTCCTTATGGCTTCTTCAATTCATTTATAAATCTAGTTTATCTTTTTGAATTGCCCATAAATAAGCATTTGGAAGATTGGCCGCTACATCCCCCGCTACTATTGGATGCCCAGGGCCGTCCAGGCTGTCGCTTGCAATTTTTGCAGCAAGGTTGTGGAGGTAAGCGGCGGCCGCGCAGGCCTTTACGAACCCTTCCCTGCCCTCTGGCTTGCATACGGCCAAGAATCCGGCAAGGAACCCTGCCAACACGTCCCCCGTGCCGGCGCAGGCAAGAAAATGGCAGTCCGCTTCCACTTCTTCAGAAAAATCCCCTGCGGCTGCTACGGTATGCGGACCCTTCAAAAGGACGGCGCAGGAGAAAAGGCGGGAGGCGAGCTTTGCAAAGTGGACGGGGTCTTTTAGGATGCCTTCCGCCTCCGCCTCCACGCCCTTATTTTTCAAAAGCCTCTGTAGCTCGCCAGAATGGGGGGTGATCACCGCAGGGACGACGGGCGGAGAATCTAGAATGAGGTCCATGCCGCCCGCATCCAAAACCAGCCACCCCCTTCTTTCCCTGTACATGGAGGCGTCGGAGAAAATGCGCCTTGCAAGGCCCCGCCTGCGATCTTGGAGGATGTCTGAAATGCCGGAGCCTACAAGGAAGCTGTCGCACGCGCCCTCCCCCAGTACAATTTCAGGGCAGCTCCCTAAAACTAGGGAATCTGAGAACCGCCCCTCCCCCATGTACCTGCAGAAGCCGGCTCCGCTTCTAAGGGCTCCTTCGGAAGACAGGACGCCAGCCCCGGGAAAGCGTTCGGAGCCGGTTAAAAGGCCGGCTACCCCTCTGGAATACTTATTGGAATCTTTATCAGGATAAAAAATGAAAGAAACTGCTTCGAGCCTACCAAAGTCCGTCCTCATTGCGTTACCTACTTCTAGCTCTAATGTAAATAGTGCGATCTTTTTATCTGATTTTAAATGGTAATGGCGCCGCCCTGAATGCCTCTTTATTAGTATTTGGTATTGGTGGCAGAAACTTAAATCGCAATTTTATTATTATCAACTGCTACCGCTTCAATACCAATTATCGAATATGTTTACTGCATTTTACTTTATCTTGCGATAGCTGTTAGTCAAAATTAGAATCTGTGCCTTATAAAGAAAATTCACTAGCCCTTGGGAAAAGGATATTTGAGCGCTACTGCCCGAAATATCTTTTTCCCTAACTTAGTCAGCGAAGATAGAAGACCAGCTGGTTTGCGCCAATTCCAACTGCCTCAAGGCACTTTTTAAGTCTGCTGATCTTGCGGTCATTATCGGAGTAAGTGTTGATTTCACAATCATTTGTTACTTTGACCCAATTCTGGTTGGCATCTTCATTGGATGGGCCCTCCCATGTGTGGCGGAACCATGCAGATTCCTTTGAGATATCCAGATGGGCCGGCAACTCATATTTTTCGCATAAGGTTTTGATGACGTCTGTAAACATATCAGCCCAGTTCTTTACCTCCCTCATCTCGCAACCCTCAATTTCATATCCTGAAATTTTTAGATGGAGCGAAGAAATATTGTTTGGACAGTCAGCTAAGCTGATTTTCTTTTCGGCATCTTCGGCACTTGATTCCGTTTCAGAGTCCTTTTGCTCTACATCAAGCGTATTCGGGCTTTCCTTCGTTTTATTGGCAGGGAAGATTAAAGTCCAGATCTTTTCCGCATTCGCTATATCTTCACTACCAATTCTCTGACCGCTTTTTATTTCCTTAGCGGTAGCCCTGTACAGCCAGTCAAGCTCCTCTTTGTTCCTCTCGCTCAGCCAGCGCTTGAGTCGGGAGGCGTATACGGTTGCGGGAAGGTCATCTAAAGTGCCCTTCAGATTTTTAACGGTGTAGTGAAGCAAGGTTTCAACATCGCCATCGGAGAGCTTTGACAGTTTAAATACCCAGTAGGGTTCAGGATCCATGACATTCGGATCTTTGCTGTCGGTGTAGAATCTGAACTCATCGCCATTGGACAAAATCCCAATTTTTACAGTATTAACTTGGCCGCCCGGGGCGCGGAAATACTCGTCTAACTGGTTTACGTGCTTGTCCAGAGGCTCGCCC
>JAFYJT010000031.1 GCA_017537945.1 Aeriscardovia sp. | reverse complement strand
GCGCATATCGCCAAAGAGATGGGCGCCCTTACGGTGGCCGTAGTAACCCGCCCCTTCTCCTTTGAAGGGGCAAGGCGCAGCGAAGTGGCCGAAAAAGGCATAGAAAAGCTCAAGAAAGAGGTAGACGCGATAATCGTCATTCCCAATGACCGCCTGTGCGAAATAGAGGGCAACGGGGATATTTCGCTTATGAACGCCTTTTCAATGGCTGACAGCGCCCTTATGTCGGGAATCGAAGGGATAACGGGCCTTATCCAAGACATTTCCTACATTAATGTCGACTTCGAAGATGTGAAGGCCATCCTGAAGGACGCAGGCACCGTCTTCTTCGGAATGGCTACCGCTAACGGGGAAGAGAGGGCCGTAAGGGCGGCTGAAAAGGCTATAAGCTCCCCCCTGATAGAAGAGAACATAAGCGGGGCCCACGGGGCGCTGGTCATAATATCCGGATCTAAAGATCTGCAGATGAGCGAAGTGAACAATGCAATGGAGATGATCAAAAGCGCCATCAGCCCGGAGGCGCAAATCATCATGGGCCTGACTTTGGATGACGCAATGGGGGACGACGTTAAAGTGACGGTGATAGTGGCCGGGTTCGAGTCTGGAAAGCAGGAAGAAATCGATGATTTTTCCGCTCCTCTTTTCAAACAGAACGATCTCGCCGACCCCTCCTCCTTTTCTTCAAAAGTGCCGCCTATAAAATCCGTACACCTGAATGACAAGCAGGAAGCGTCTGCAGATCCCATTTCCAAGCCTGCGGCCCCAGAGGCAGATGACGACAATACGGGAGATATCGATATTCCTCCCTTCTTGCGTTAAGGATGGGGGGAACAAACATTGAGTCGATTTAAAAGGGCAATGGGTTACCTCGGCATGGCGGACATAGAGACGCTTCCGAGCGAGGGGGCTCTTCAGCCTGAAAGCGAGGCAAATTCCGTGTCTTTCGATTCCGACACTTCCGTGGCGGGGTTCTCCATACACTCCCCGGCCCCTTCTCCCTCCCCTTATTCTTCTTTCCGATCCCAGGGAGGATCAATGAACAGGATTGCAACGCTGCGTCCGAAAACCTACAATGACGCCCAGGCCGTGGGCAAGGCCATCAGGGAGGGGGTGCCAGTCGTTTTAAACCTGAGCGAAGTGGAAGATGAAAAAACGGCCTACAGGATTGTGGACTTTTCAGCCGGCGTGGTATTCGGGCTCCAAGGGTCTATAGAACGAATAACGCCCAAGGTGTTTGTTTTGAGCCCCGCGCAAGTAAGCATTGACGGGGTGTCCAACAAAAACGCCAATCATGATCCGTTCATAAACTGAAAGCAACTTAGGAGGAGATGAAGACATATGGCACTGCTAACGCCCAACGACATCAGAAACCACAGGTTTAATACGACCAGGTTCCGCGAAGGGTACGATATAGACGAAGTCGACAGCTTTCTGGATGAAGTGACGGAGACTATCGACGCCCTCAGTTCCAACGCCATGAGCAGGACCGGAGCGGCCGCCATGGTAGGCACTCCCCACGGGGAGGAAAAAACAAAAGAGCTGGAAGAGAAGAACAAAGAGCTAGAGGCGCAGATTGAAGAGCTGAAGAAGAAGGAGGGGGAGAAGGCGAAGCCCTCCGATGAAGTTGAAAAAGAGCTGGAAAGCCTCAGGAAGGAAAACGAGGATCTGAAAAAGAAGGCCCAGGACTTGGCAAAAGAAGCCCAGAAGCCTTCGGGCCAAAAGACGGAACCTGCGGAAAGCAGTTTGGAAAAAGAAAACGGGAACCTCAGAAAACAGCTCGAGGACCTGACGGCCGAAAAAGACAGCCTTCTAAACCAGAGATCGCATTTGGAAAGCCAGGTTTCCTCCCTCTCCCAAAAGCTTCAAGACGCCCGCGATGATCTTAAAAACATGCAGAAAGGATCCGAAGATTCTGCAAGCGAAAAGGACAAGAAGATTGCGCAGCTTACCGAAGATCTGCAGATAAGCAGAAGATCAGAGGAGGAGCTGAGGCGTCGGCTCGCTTCCCCCGAGCCCCCCGCAGAAACGGGCAGCCTGAAGAAGATAAGCAGCGCGGGCGAAGGGGAAAATTCCGAACCTGAAAAGGCCACGGCCATGCTTGCGCTTGCAATGCAGCTCCATGACCAGTACGTCAATAAAGGCAAGGCGCAAAAAGCCCAACTGGTGGCAGAAGGGGACGCCAGCAAGCAGGCCATGGTGGAAGAAGGCCGGAAAAAGTACAACGCTTTAGTGAGCGATGCCGAAGAGTACAGCCGCCATACCCGCGAAGAAGCCGACAAATACAGCACCAAGACCAAAACCCTTGCGGACGAATACAGCCAGAAAGTCCGCCAGGAAGCTGACGATTACTCTTCGCGCACCAAGACCATAGCCGAGCAAGAGAGCAACAAGCAAAGAACTTCGGCAGACAATTACGCCACCACCGTGCGCGCAGAAGCTCAGGCATACGACAAGAAAGTCAGGACTTCGGCCGATGAATACGCGAAGGGCGTCAAAGACAAGCTGTTTGACGAGACGCGCACCATCGAGACGAACCTGGAAGAGCTAAAGAAGTTCGAATCCAACTACAAGTCCAGGCTCAAGGACTTTTTGATGCAGCTTATGGCTCAAGTATCCAAGGGCGACGACTATGCCTCGGACTCAAAGGGATCCGATCCGGACCTCAGCTGATTTTAAGAAAAAGGGAAGCCAAAGGATCCGGGAGAGGTTTTTCTTCTTTTCCTTTTCCGCTTTGCTCCTTGGGTTGGACTTATCCACAAAAGAACTGGCCCTTTCGTATCTGGGCGCGAGGGGCATTCCGCTCCTCCCCCGCCTCCTTTCCTTACGCCTTATCTGCAATTCCGGAGCCGCCCTGGGGATGCTTTCCTCGCATACCTGGGTCGTAGGGGTTATAGAAATCATAGGCTGCCTAGCCTTCGGTGCGGGGCTTTTTTTCTCCCGTTCGCCGCTGCTCTCCTGGGGCCTCTCCCTGGGGCTGGCGGGCGGCGCGGGGAATCTTGCGGATCGGATAATCCACGCCCACGGCTTTCTGAATGGATGCGTGGTGGACTTTATAGACTACGGATGGTTTATTGGAAACCTCGCCGACATTTACCTGTTCTTCTGCGCTATCTGCATTTGCGTTTTTCTCCTCCGTTCTAGCCGTCTAAGGGGGACTGATGAAAAAAGTAATACCTCTTCCCGAAAATCTGGCGGGCGAAAGGTTTGACGTTGCTTTGTCGAAAATGCTGGGGGTGTCACGAGCCAGGGCGGAGGCCCTAATAGAAAACGGGGAAGCCTTTTTGGATAGGGAGGGCAAGAAAAGCGAAAAACTCCAGGAAGGAGATACGGTAATCCTGGAAACTCGGGAAGCCGCCCAGGCGCCGGAAAGGCCCCTGTCTTTTTTGGAGATTCTCTATCAAGATTCGGATTTGGTCATAGTAAACAAGCCCCCTTCCTTTGCCTCCCACCCTTGCTCGGGATGGGGCGGGGAAACCGTGACGGAAGCCCTGGAAAGGCAGGGAGTGGCGCTTTGTTCGGACGGCCCCTCGGGAAGGCGCGGGGTGGTAAGCAGGCTGGATGTGGGCACAAGCGGGGCCATGCTGCTTTGCAAGTCAAATGAGGCCTACGTGGAAATGAAAAGGCAGTTCGCAGCGCATGAAGTTGAAAAAACTTACCATGCCCTGGCTGCAGGCTACCTTAAAGAAGCCGCCAGCATAAAGGCTCCAATAGCCCGCGCCTCCGGAGCCAAATTCCGGTTCGCAGTTTCCCCCTACGGAAAGGACGCGCTGACCCGCTACTCCCCCCTCAGGGATTTTCGAGGATTTACCTTAGCGGAAGTGAAAATAGAAACGGGGCGCACCCACCAGATAAGGGTGCATTTTTCCGCCATCGGACATCCTCTGGCCGGCGATTCGCTTTACGGATCAAACCCAAAGTCGGACGCGAGGCTGCGCCTGGACAGGCAGTGGCTTCACGCTATTTCCCTGCGCTTCCGCCACCCCGCCACCAAAGTGTGGATGAAGGTGGAGGCGCCCTACCCGCAGGATTTGAAACGCTCTTTGGATATTTTGGAAAGGGACGGGGAGTAAAGTAAAAGGAATGAGAAGCTCCCGAGACTTTGTAAATCTTCATGTTCATACCGAGTATTCCATGCTGGACGGCGCGGCCAGGATACCGGATCTGGTAAAGAGGGTAAAAGAGCTGGGCCAGAGCGCCGTTGCCATAACCGACCACGGGAACATCCACGGCGCTTACGAGCTTTACCGGGAGGCCACAAAAGCTGGAATAAAGCCCATAATCGGGATAGAGGCCTATGTCACGCCTGGAACTTCCAGGTTTGAAAAGACGCGCGTGCAGTGGGGGACCGCCGAGCAGCAAAAGGCCGGAGACGACGTTTCTTCAAGGGGGGAGTACACGCACCTTACCCTGTGGGCTGAAAACAACGTGGGCCTCTCCAACCTCATAAAGGCGAGCAGCGAGGCGAGCCTGGATGCGGTAGTGGCCACGCATCCGCGCATGGATCTCGATATTTTTGAAAGGTACCACGAAGGAATCATTGCCTCCACCGGCTGCCCCAGCGGGGCCGTCCAGACCAGGCTCCGCCTGGGGCAATATGACGAAGCCCTCAAAGAGGCCGCCAGGCTGCAAGATATTTTTGGGAAAGACAACTTCTACGTGGAACTTATGGATCACGGACTTGATATCGAAAAGCGGGTCGTGCCGGACTTAATAAAGATAGCTTCCACCCTGCACGCCCCGCTCGTAGCCACGAATGATTCCCATTACGTCAGGGAGGAAGGCGCGGAGGCCCAAGACTGCCTCTTGTGCATAAATTCGCGCGCCACGCTTTCCGATCCCAAGAGGTTCAAATTCGACGGCCAGGGGTATTACCTGAAAAGCGCCGAAGAAATGGCCGCCCTCTTCCCCGATTTGCCCTCGGCCTTAGAAAATACGGTCGAAATCGCAGATCGCTGCTCTGTAATGTTTGAAGACGGCCAGGACGGGGCCTTTATGCCCGAGTTCCCATGCCCCCAGGGGTGGGATGAAACGAGCCTGTTTTTGAGCGAAGTCAAAAAAGGCCTCGAAAAAAGGTACCCCCAGGGCATTCCTGAAGAGGTGGCCCGGCAGGCCGACTACGAAAGCGGGATAATCTGCCAGATGCAGTTTCCGGGATACTTCCTGGTAGTGTCCGACTATATAGGCTGGGCAAAGAGGCACGGCATACAGGTGGGGCCCGGGAGGGGATCGGCCGGCGGGTCTGTCGTAGCGTACGCGCTAGGAATAACCGAGCTCGATCCGCTCCAGTACGGCCTTATTTTTGAGAGGTTTTTGAATCCGGAAAGGATTTCCCTCCCTGACATCGACTGCGACTTCGATCCGGAGGGGAGGGAAGAAGTCCTTAAATACGTAGCAGACAAGTACGGCCATGACAAAGTGGCCCAGTGCGTGGTGTACGGGACCATAAAAACGAAGCAGGCTTTGAAGGACGCCACGAGGATTATGGGCTACCCGTTTTCCATGGGAGAAAAGATTACAAAGGCCCTCCCTCCAGCAAAATCCGGGAAAGACATAACCCTCCAGGAGATTTTTGACAAGGAGAACGAGAGGTATCCGGAAGCCCGGGAATTTAGGGAACTTTGCGAAAGCGACGAAGACATAAGGAAAATCGTAGAAAAGGCGAAGGGCATAGAAGATCTTATACGCCAGACGGGCGTGCACGCCTGCGCGACCATCATGTCATCGGTTCCCATAAAGGAAATAGCGCCCATGATGAAAAGGAGCGACGGGACCGTAACTACGGCTTTCGAATACCACACTTGCGAAACTTTGGGGCTTGTGAAAAACGATTTTCTCGGCCTTTTGAATCTGACCGTAATCAAAAACACCCTTCTGAACATAAAAAAGAGGCGCGGCGAGGATATTTCCATGGAAAGCCTGCCTACCGATGACAAAAAGACCTACGAGCTTTTGGCAAGGGGAGACACCCTAGGCGTCTTCCAGCTGGATGGCGACGGGATGAGGGCCCTGCTGCGCCAGCTTTCCCCCGACAAATTTGGAGACATTTCGGCCGTTATAGCCCTTTACCGTCCAGGCCCCATGGATATGAACTCCCACGTGAACTACGCCAAGAGGAAGAACGGGGGCCAAAAGGTAGAGCCCATAAATGCGGAAGTGGAAGAGCCCCTCGCGGAAATCTTGGACGAAACTTACGGCCTAATCGTCTACCAGGAACAGGTGCAGGCCGCGGCTAGAATCCTGGCGGGGTATTCCCTAGGCAAGGCGGACGTGCTTAGAAGGGCAATGGGAAAGAAAAAGCCGGAAGTTTTGGCCCAGGAAAAGGAGCCTTTCTTCAAGGCCATGGCTCAGAAAGGGTACTCTATAAAGGCGGCCCAAGACGTCTGGGACGTCTTCCTCCCCTTCGCCGGGTACGCATTCAATAAGTCCCACTCTGCCTGCTACGCCATGATTGCATACCGTACCGCCTACCTAAAGGCGAACTATCCTACGGAATTTATGGCCGCCCTCCTTGAAAACGCCAAGGATAAAAAAGACAAAGCCTCCACTTACCTGGCGGAAGCCAAAAGGATGGGCATCAAAGTCATGGAGCCCGACGTAAATGAAAGCCAGAACCAATTCTCCCCCGTGGAAGAAGGCGTCATACGCTTCGGCCTTTCGGCCATAAGGAACATAGGGGAGAAAGTCGGGGAAGCCATATTGGAAACGAGAAAAGGCGGGAAGTACAAGGACGTTTTGGATTTCCTCCTGCGCCTTCCCGCTTCCGTCCTCGACAAAGGCGCAGTCCAGTCCCTTATAAAAGCCGGCGCCTTCGATTCGCTGGGCCCCCTCTCCCGCCACGCGCTGTTTGACGCCTCTGAAAGGGTCCTAAAGCAGGTGTCGGAAATAAAGAAGGAGAGGGAAAAGGGGCGCAGGGACCTGTTCCTCGCGAGCGGGGATAAAGAACCGAATATCCCCATCCCCCAAGAACCGGAGTGGGATGAAAAAACCAGGCTCAATTTTGAAAAGGAGATGCTGGGGCTCTACGTAAGCGGCCACCCCCTCTCGAAAAGTTCAGCACTTTTGCAGGCGGCCTCCGACATGACCATAGCCGACTTCAAGAAGGAAAGGCCCAAAGGAAAATTCAGGCTTGCAGGAATAATAACTTCAGTGGAAAAGAAAATTTCCAAATCCGGCGACGCTTGGGCGGTAGCGACTTTGGAGGATCTGACTTCCAGCGTCCAATGCCTTCTGTTCAAGGACGTTTTCCAAAAGTTCCAGGGAAAATTGGAAGAAGGCGAGCCTTTGGCCTTTTTGGGCGTGAAGAAAGAAAAGGAGGACGAAGTGGAAGTGCAGGTTAAAGACGTTTGCAGCCTGCAGGACGCCCCCTCACTCCTAAAGGCCGACCCCTCCCCTTCTTCGGGAGCTTGCAAGAAAAATTTCCGAAAGCCCCCCGTTTTAGGCTCTTTTCCCCACGAAGGCGAATCCCACCTCGACCTCACAATAGAGGGGCCTCTTGCCCTCCCGCATTCCATAGACAGGCTTGTAGCACTCATGAAGGAGAACGGGGGAAATGAGCGGGTGATCCTGAAAATCAAAGATCCGGAAGGGAAGGTGTCAAAGATTTGCTGCGGGGACAACCTTAAAATTTCCAAGACGCCGGCCCTGATGGAGGAAATAAGGGAACTGTTCGGATCGGACTGCATATTCCAGTAAGGACGAGGATGGAAAACAACCCCAGAAACGACCAAGGCATCTTTGGAGAGCTGGAAGAATTGGGAAAGGGGGAAGAAGAGGGCGGCGGAAGCGGAAAAAAAAGGAAGTTCGTCTGGCTTTACATCTGCATAGCCATAGTGTTGCTCATAATAGCCCTTTTAATTTATTGGGGGGTAAGCTCGCACGCTTCCTACTCCACCCCGGGCTACAGGAACGCCATTTCGGCAGCCAGACAGGAAGAAGCCAATCTAAAATCCATACTCTCTTCCACCTCTCCAACCGAGCAGGAGCTTTCAAAGGACCTACCCTCTTCCTCAAGCGTCCAGGCTTTTGCCCAGACGTGGAATCTGGCCAACACTATGGTTTCCACACTCCCTTCCTTTATGACCCAGGCTCCAAAAAATTCACAGGAGGCTCAAAGCTACACGCAGTCCCTGAACCAGTGGGTAGAGGAAGCGAAAAACTATGGCTATGAGCTTACCCAGCAGGCGCAGGAGGCCGGCATATACGGGGCCAGGGCCCTCTTTTCCACCCAAAAGGCAAATCTTGAGGGAACTTTGAAAAGGGTAGGCTCTTCCGCGCCCCAGCCCCTTTCCTCCAAGGCTAAGCAGCTCCTTCAAGAGCCGCAGCCTTCTTCGCCCTCCGACATGGTTTCCATGGCGGAAGAAATGAGGGCCCTTTCGGCCCAGCTTGCAAAGGAATAAAAATGGAAAACGAATTCGACGATATGTTTGACGAGTACGAAAAAGACATGGACAAGGAGGGGGAGAGGGAAAAAGAAAAAGCCCCTGGAGAGAAGGAAGGGGAGGAGGCGATAGGGGACCTGGATGAATTTTCCAAAATGATGGGGGTAAAGCCTAAGAGCGCGGCAATTATAAGCGGCTTAGACAAAATTTCCCTATGCAGCCTGTTGGCTTTATGCGACATCCCCGCGGACTGTTTTGAAGGAAACCGCGGATCTTTCGCGCTTCTCGACGTTTCCGGGCGAGATCCGGAAAAAGACGCCGAAAGCCTGACTTCAGCCTTTAGGGGCCTGGAAGTGATTTTAGCTGTAAATAGGGACCAGACCCTTTACGCCAAAGTGTATAAGGAAGGAAAGAAGAAAGAAAAGATAGCCCCCCCAATCGCCCTTTTTGGGTTCCCAAAGCTTAAACTTTACCTTATCGGCGCTTCAAGCCTCTCGGAACTGAAAGAGGGGGAGGCGCCGGTAAACAGCCTTTCCATCACCAAAGAAGAGGCCTTCGCCCTTTTAAAGCAAATGTTCAAGAACTGAGTTTTTTTAGCCTTTCCAGGCTCACTTTTTCCTTCGCCCCAAGTTCCTGCGCCCAGAGGGAGATTAAAAACTCCTCGTACATCCTCTTGGCTTCCCCTTCCTTGCGGCCCCCTTTGAAAGATTCGGATATTTTCAGCGCCTCCTGGGCCTGCAGCTGCCACTGGAGGTCGCGGGAAACGTTCGTACGCGCCTTTTTCAGCCTTAAAAGGTCGGATTCAAGGTACCTTGGAATCTGGGCCGCTTCCTGCGGCCCCATCTTTTAAAGGGAGCCCTCAGAGAGGAGGGAGGAAATGTGGGCGCGCACGCTGTCTACAGTCCTTAGCATTGAAAGCGGCAAAGAAGAGGCCTCTTTGACCACCTCCCTCTTCTTTTCCGCAATTTTCAAATAAATACGCCCAATTTTTCCGATTTCGCTTTCAAGATTCCTTTGCAGGGCTTTTCGGGCAAAGTAAAATTCCTCCTCCTTCGAGGGCAGGGGGGAAACCAGGGAAAGTACGGCCTTCCTCTTCAGATCCTGGAAGAGGGTTTTTTTATCTTCCAGGGAGAAGAGGAGCAGCTTTTCTTTGGGGCTCCAGAAATTGGACATTCTCTCTTCCGGGATTTTGCACTCTTCCATGAGCCCCTCCAAAACAATTTCATCCCTCTTGGCGTTTAACCCCGCTTCTTCAAGGACTTGGCCCGCCTCCAAAAGATGCCCCTCCTTTTTAAGCGCCTCCACTTCGCCCTTCACTTTTTCCCTTTTCTCGGCCTCCTCCACAGGGGCGTACTTTCGCTTCAGGTATTCCAAATCTTTGGAGACTTCTAAAACTTCCTTCTTTTTTCCCCATCTTTCCACGCTTATATTGCATAAAAGATAGGGGGCGATTTTATTTCTTACTTCATTCCAGTCGATGGGATCTAGGATTTGGAACCTATTTTTGAGAAGGGAAGCGAGGGAGGTGAAAAATTCCCCTTCCCCCAGAGCCTCTTCGGCTTCTTTGGCCGCAGACGACAGGGGGGAAATTTGCATCCGAATCTTTTTCGGAAGGGCTTTCAAGGAAGAAAGGATTAGATCGGATTTGTAGCCTGGGGGGACAGGGACGTCTTCCTGCCCTATTTTGGAAAGGAGGCGGAGTGGGACGTGCAAAGTGACCCCGTCTAAAGGATCTGAAGGGGAAAAAGCGTAAGAAAGGGGGAGGTCCTCTTCGGCGACTTTTGCAAAGCCCGGATACATTTCCTCGTTCCTCGCGTTTTCCACTTTGAAGCGGAGGATCTTTTTTGAAGCGGGATCATGCTTTTGCCATTCCATGAGGGAGGATATGTCCACCACTTTTTCCGGAAGGATTGAAGCGTAAAAATCCTCTAGGGCAGAAGGATCGAAGCCTGTGCGGTTTCTTGCGGCTTCCTCTTCGGCTTCTTCTAGGGTCTTTAGATTTTCTTCTATAAATCCGTCGCCTGCAAAGTTCTTAACTTCTCCCGAGGCGAGGGCTGAAATGAGGAGCTCCCTGCTTTCCGAAGGGAAGAGCCTTTTGGCGGATACGGTTTTTTGGGAGACGTCCAGGCCGTACACGCTTAAAGTCCGCTTTGTAACTGCGCAGCCCGCGTTTTGGTTCCATACCGGCGCAGAATAGCGGTACTTCCCCCGGCTGCCGGCCGCGGCTTCTATCCATTCGGGTTTTATCTTCCCTACCCCCCGCGCCCAGAGGCGCCCGGTGTCTTGGAGGTAGGCCGCCGCCACCCACTCCGCTTTCTTCCTGTAGAGCGAAGAAGAGGGGGAAACTTCGAATTTTATGCCCTTCGCCCCCTTGTAGGAAATCCGGCGGTCCCTTTTATCCTTTTTATCTTTTTTATCCTTCAGCTCCTCAAT
>JAFYJT010000030.1 GCA_017537945.1 Aeriscardovia sp. | reverse complement strand
TGGGGGGAGAGCGAGAGGATATGGCCGCCAAAGCTCCTATTTTCGCTTATAAAATGCAAGTGAAAACCCGCCACGCAGGGCCCTTCAAAAGCTTTGGGGGTCCAAAATCCCACAACGTCCCCCCTGACGCCTTCAAATTCGCACACTTTCTGCTCGTCCACCGCCTTTTTCATAGGCCCCCATGGCTTTTCCCTTTTTGAGACGGTGCGCGTCACTACCTTTTTAAATTCCCCCGAGGCCCTGAGGGCGCAGGGGTAGTTTGGCCCCGGAAGGCGCTTTTGAATTTCGCCCTCAAGATTTTGATTTTCTTTTACTTCCAAAAATATGGAAGGGGAAAAAAACGTCAGGACGGCAAAGGGCGACTTTTCTTCAGTCTTCGCTTCCGTTGCCCTGCCGTCCGAAGTCATCTTGTAGGCATGGCCGCCTATTACCGCCATCTCCCCGTCGAGGCCTTCAAAGGTCCCCAGCCCCATGTTTCCCTTCGCAAGAAGCTCGGCTACAGTCATTTTTCCTTCAAAATCGCCCGCCAGCAAGGCGCTCATGAGGGAATTTTGAAAAATCTGGCAAGGCTTTAAAATTTCCATTTTCCCCTTATTTGGCCAAATTGGCTATGTTGGCGCTGTAGTTTACAGGGACGTCTATCACTACGGGCCGGGGCGCCCCAAGCGAAGCGCGCACCAAATCTTCAAGCTCCCGGATATCTTGGGCCACAAATCCGTCGGCTCCAAAAGATTTCGCAAATTCGGGAATGTCTACCGCCCCCAGATTTACCGCGCTCCTTCTGTGGTACTTCATTTCTTCTTGGAACCCCACCATGTCGTAACTGCCGTCATCGAAGACTATATGCACGAATCTGGCTCCAACGCGCACGGCGGTTTCAAGTTCGGCTGCCGAGAAGAGGAAGCCTCCGTCCCCTGACACCGATACCACCGGATCCCTTCCGGCGAGGCTTGCGGCAATCGCCCAGGGAAGCGCCACGCCCAAAGTCTGCTGGCCATTGGAAAAGAAAAGGTGGCCCGGAAGGTAGGATTTGAAATATCGGGCCATGTAAATATATACGCTTCCCACGTCTGAAATTACGGTCCCCTTGTCGGGCACGGCCCTCCTTATGGCTTTTACGGCCGCTACGGGATCGATTCTCCGGCCCTGCCCGAGGGGGGGATTTTCTTCAAGCTTTTTCGACACTTTCTCCATTTCGGCCAGCGCCCCGATTTTCGGGCGGAACCCCTCGAACATGGAGGCCAGTGACAGGAGGCTTTTTTCTATATCCCCTATAGCTTCAAGGTTGGGCGTGTAGCTCTTATCAACTTGGCAGGGCACTTCGTCTATGTGTATAAGCTCCCGGCCTTCCTTTCCCGCGTTCCACAGCGCGGCGTCATATTCGACAGGATCGTAGCCTATGGTCACAACGCAGTCCGAACGCTTCAAAAGTCCGTCTCCGGGCTGGTTTCCAAAAATACCCACCCTGCCCATGTATAGCGGCTCTAAGTCATGGCTCACGGCCCCGCACCCTTGAAAAGTTTCAACAACTGCAACGGGGGCCTTGCGCAGGAGAAGGTGCAAGGCTTCTACCGCCTTTTTTGCAGATCCCCGCCTCCCCACGAAGAATACCGGAAGCTCCGCATTCCTTATTTTTGCAGCCGTTTCGTGCAGGGCTTCCTCAGGAGCTCCGGAGCGCGCAGGGGGCTTTAAAAGGGGCATCCCCCCTTGTGCCTCCTGAGACAGGACATCCTGGCAGAAAACCAGGGACTCGGCCCCTCTTGGATATATCAGCGAATTTCTTAGGGCATTAAACATCGCTTCCTGTATCTGGCCGGCCTCTATAACTTTCCCGGCCCATTTGGAAACGGATCTTAAAAGCGACAGCGAGTCAAAGGCCTGGTGGGTATGCTTCATCTGCATGCCACGGGGGACGTCCCCGCATAAGGCGAGGACCGGATCCCCTTCAGTATTGGCCGTCAGGAGGCCTGTAGCCAGGTTGGAAGTGCCGGGGCCTGAAGTGGCGATCACGATCCCCGGCTCCCCTGTCATCCTGCCCACGGCCTGCGCCATAAAAGCCGCATTTTGCTCGTGCCTGCACACTACCGTTTGGACGGACGAATCGGACAAGGCATTAAAAAGGGCGTCTATTTTGGCCCCGGGGATTCCAAAGGCCCACTTTGCTTTCGCCCTTTCGAGGCTTTCGACCACAAGCTCGCTGCCCTTCATTTCACGCCCTGCCCTCCAGGAGGGTGCAGCCTTGGGGGACCTGGGGAGTGGAGGAGGCGTCCGGGGCGCTTCCGGCCGATCTGAGTTTGGACAAAAGGTCGGAAAGGTAGAAGCCGCCTTCCAGATCCAGTTTCTTTGGGGTGGCCCAAACTCTCAGAAGGTAGAAGTGATCCTTGTCGGGCGGGGTAGGGCCTATGTACAGGGAGGCGGCCGGGGATGAAGCCTGGCCTACAAACCTGGAAGACAGGGAGTTTTCCCCTTGGCAGGAACCGGGGGAAAGTTCGCCCATCTTCCTGCTGAAATCCTCCGGTATGGAAACTTTCCCCGATTTGTTGGGGATCTTTATATTTGCAGCGCACCAGTGAATCCACGCAAAGCCCGCCACGGGAATGGAATCGGGATCCGTCATGGCCAGGTGGAGGTACTCGAATCCTGGCCCTATCCCCTCCACTTCGAATGGGAAAGACGCCACCGTGTGGCCGTCTATCTTATTCTGTTCGGGGGCGTACTTTGAGAAGGCGTCCGGGATTATTTTAAAGTCAGTGAGAATACGCATATTTTCAGTATCCTTTTATTTTCCTAAAAACGCCATCGAAGAAGAATTTGGCAAAAAAGGCTTTCGAAAATGAGCTGCGGCGAAAGGTTGGAAGCGACTTTGTCGAAGGAAGCCTTTACTTCCTCTATAAGGAAAAGGAGGGACTGGCGCGGGAGGGAGCAGAGCGCGGAAGCAAGCGGGGAGGCCTGGGGAAGTCCGTCTTTTTCCATAATGGCCTGTGAAAAAACGGAAAGGAGGGAAGAGAGGATAGAGGAACAAAACAGCTTCTTATCTTCCGCTTCCTTCGCTTTCCCCGCCACAGCCGAGGCCAGGCGGAGCGCTCCCGACATGGAAGGGAGGGCCAGGAGGGAGGAAAGGAGCTCGCGCGCCGGCGCTTCCTCCTGCTTTTCAGCCCCGAAGGAAGGAGAAATGAAGTAGCAGTGGGATCTGGATTTTACTGCCGGGGCGACCCCTAAAAGGGAGGGGGAGAAAAGAATCCACGAACTCCTCTTTGCCCCCTCTTCCAGATCCTTCAAAAGCGCGTCCTGGGCCGCTTCCGAAAGGGAAGAAATATTTTCTACGATTCCTACCCGGCGCGGGAGGGAGGCGGGAAATTTTTGCATTAGATCCACTGCTTCCCTCACCTGGGAAATGCTCGGAGGAGGGGTCTGGGCTATGAAGAGGATGTCTGGAGAATTTAAAGGGGCGTCTTTTTCTTCGAGCAGCGAGCACAGGCTTTTTGCGCATTCAAGGCGGGATGCGGGGCTCCCCCCGGAAATCAGAAGCGGGCAGGAAAATTCGGGAATGCGGCCCAACATGCTCCTTACCTTGTCTGCAGCTTCCATTTTCTTTTCACTTCCTCCCTTACTCTTGCCCCAACTTTTCTGGCCTCCGCGGAGGCGTCCATGATTTTTCTTCCCCCTCCCCTTCTTGCCAGGAGGCGGTATTCGTTCCCAACTTTCCTCTGGAGCGGGAAATTTTGATCGAAGCTGCTTTCGTTTCCCCTCCTTCTCATGCGTTTTGCGGCCCTGGAGGGGGTGCAGGAGAAAATGAGCGTGAGATCCGGCTTTAACGGGGTGGCAAAGGCGTTCACTTTTTCTACCTCCCCAAGCTTCATTTCCCATCCCCCGGCCTGGTAGGCAAGGGAAGAATCTGTGAACCTGTCGGAAATGACCCAAAATCCTTCCTCGAGGAGCGCCTCTATTTTTTGGGAATGCGAAGCCCTGTCGGCGGCAAAAAGAAGGCAGGCGCCTTCTTTCGACGTGCAAGTTTCAATAAGCTTCAAAATCGCAGGGTTGTTGGGCTCCCGGGTAATTTTGGCCTCTATGCCGAAATGCTTTAGGAAGTCGGCCAAAAGAAGGGCCTGGGTGCTTTTCCCCGTGCCGTCCGCCCCCTCCAGGGCGATGAACCTACCCCTCGTTTTTTTTCTTCCCATCCCTCTTCTTCTCCAAAAGCCTGTAGGCCGTAAATTCGTCCACCCGGTTCACGCTTTCCCCCTTAGGAAGGGCCGCATTGGTGATGCCGTCGGTAACGTAGGGTCCGAAGGGGCCGTTTTTCAGGACCACTTTGCGGCCCGTCACAGGATCGGGAGGGAAAGTCTTGAAGGCCATGGAAGAGAGCGGGTCCGAAGAGGAGAGGAGGGAGCGGGCCTTCTCCAGGCCTATGGTAAAGACTTCTTCGTCCGGCATGCTGACGCGTTTTAACACCCTGCCGGCCGATCCCCTCCCCTTTTTTTGCAGGGACAGGTACGCCCCGTAGCGGCCAATGTTGCAAAGGACTTCATATTCGCCTTTTTCTTCAGCGTAGGATCCTACAAGCCTCGGGAGGGAAAGGAGCTTTTCGGCCTCTTCGGGCGTGAGCAGGAGGGGATCGTACCCTTCAGGCAGGGAAGCCGTCTTGGCCTCGTCCCCCGGCCCTTGGGCGCTCACATAGTATCCGAACCTCCCGTTGCACACTTCCACCTTCCTTCCGCCTTCGTCTTTGAGGACCCTCGGGAACATCTGTGCCTTTGAAAGCAGGTCCTGGGCGAGGGAAAAAGTAAGTTCGTCCGGAGAAAGGTCATCCGGGATTGGGGCGGTGGCCTTCCTCGCTTCCCCCTCCCTCTTTTCCACGTAGGCTCCAAAGTGGTTCACCCTTACGCTTAGATCGGGCCCCAAGTCCACTCGGGATGAAACTTTCGGGTCTATCGTTTCGGCTTCGCGGGCAAGTTCTTGAAGCCCTTTTTCGCCGGGGGCCCCGAAATAGAAGTCCGAAAGCCACTTTTCTTCGGCTTCCTCCCCCTTGGCGATCTGGTCCAGCCCCTTTTCCATCCGGGCCGTAAAGGAGTAGTCGACAAGGCTTGAAAAGTAGTTCTCCATGATGGTCGTAACTATTACGGCCAGCCAAGAGGGTACAAGCGCTCTCCCTCTCTCTTTTGCATACCCCCGGTCGATTATTGTGGAAATTATGGCCGCATAAGTTGAGGGCCGCCCTATGCCTTTGGCCTCCAGGGCCTTCACCAAGGAAGCTTCCGTGTAGCGTGCGGGAGGCTGCGTGGAGTGGAGCCCTTCTTCTATTTTCTCTATAACGAACTTTTGCCCCGGTTTCAGGGAGGGGAGCGAAGAAGTTTTTCCCCCTTCCTCACCCAGGACCAGGAAACCGGGGGTCTCTACAACCTGGAACCCCGTTTCGAACAAGGCTTCCCCTTCGGGCGAGGGGGTTTTGAGGAGCACCGAAAGGGACTTTCCGGAGGCGTCCTTCATCTGGGAAGCTAAGGTCCTTTCGTAGATAAGCGAGTAAATCTTGTAGTCTACAAGGCTAAGGGAAGTCCTCAGGCCTTCCGGAGAGTGGAACTTGCTCCCGGCAGGCCTTATGGCCTCATGGGCCTCTTGGGCTCCCGGGGACCGGCTTTCATACCTCTTTGCGGAATCCGAAAGGGACTGGGGGTAAAGCCTTCCCACTTCTTCCCTTGCGGCTTCGATGGCCTCCTGGCTGAGATTTGTCGAATCCGTCCTCATGTAGGTAATGTAGCCGTTTTCATAAAGGCTCTGCGCGGAACGCATTATGGTCCTGCTTGAAAGGCCAAGCTTGTTTCCGGCCGCCTGCTGGAGGGTGGAAGTCGTAAAAGGGGCGGGAGAAGAACGGCGGAAAACTTTTTCTTTGACTTCCAGGACCTCCAGTTCCTTTCCTTCGAGGGACTTTAGGATTTGGCAGTCCTCTTTGGAAAGGATCTTCATTCCCTGCTTTTGCACGCGCCCTTCGGAATCGAAATCCTTTCCTTGGGCTATAGGGAGGGCCGCCAGGGAGCAAAGCCTTGCCGTCATTCCGGCAAAATCGGCCTTCACATCCATCCATTGGGCCTCTTTGAAAGCCGCCCTCTCCTTTTCCCTTTCCACAATCATTCTCGTAGCCACGGACTGGACCCTCCCGGCGCTGGTCCTGGAGGCCACCTTGCGCCATAAAAGCGGGGAAAGCTCGTAGCCGTAAAGCCTGTCTAAAATCCTCCTAGTTTCCTGGGCTTCGACCATGTCCATGTCTATGCCCCTAGTGTGTTCGACGCTTTTTTCTATGGCGCTTTTGGTAATCTCTTGAAAAACCATGCGTTTTACGGGGACTTTGGGCTTGAGGACCTGGACCAGATGCCACGCTATTGCCTCCCCCTCCCGGTCTTCATCCGTGGCCAGGTAGAGTTCCGAGGCGTCCTTGAGGAGGGCCTTTAAGGAAGTAATGGTGGACTTCTTCTCCGGGTCGGTCACGTAGTAGGGCTTAAAGCCGTCCTCTATATCGACCCCAAACTTGCCGTACTTCTTCTTTTCAGAGGCCGGCACCTGCGATGACTGGGCCAAAATCCTCACGTGCCCCACGCTGGCGGCGACTTTGTATCCCTCTCCCAGGTAATTTTGAATCTTTTTTGCCTTTGCGGGGGATTCGACTATGACCAGTTTTTCTCCCGCAGCGCCTTTTTCCGGTTTTTTACCCAATTTCTATCCTTTGCTTCTGCTCCCGGGCTTCTTCCCTCTTCCGCCTTCTAGGGCTCCTGGGCCTGGGGGGAGGGCCTATGAGGCCTATGGGGCTCAGGGGCGAAGAAGTGAGCTGGTGCATCATGCCGAATAGCCCGATCCCAAGCATTGCGGAAGAGGAGATAAGGAGGGAGGCAGCCAAGCATGAAGGGCCTTGGATCCACAATGCGTCGAACTGCACCCCGGGGGAGACTTGGAACACCAGGTAGAAGCCCCAGGCAAGGCCAAAAGCTGAAAGGACGATCATGAGCGTGCAAAGCACCTGCAGCCAGGGGCGGGATTTCCTTTTCCCCGGATCGTCCATGCGCGATTTTCCTGTAAACATCAGGCTGTAAAGCCCCACTGAGGAAACGAAGAAGAAAGCCGTAACCACGTCGGAAGGCCTGTGCCACCTTTCAACCACCAGGGAAATGCCCAAGATGGAGGCCGCGACCCAGTCAAAGATGGCTACCCAGGCCCTCGAGGAGGGGGTGCATCCCATTAAAAGCAGGAAGCAGGCTATAAGCATGGCGGTAGAATGCCCGGAAGGGGAAGTGTTGAAGACCCGCGCGCGCGAAAGCAGATCAGGCCGGTATGTCAGGTGCTTCCAGAGCGTGGAGGCGACGCCTGCGACAACCGAAAAAATCAGCATTTGCAAAGCAAGGCCGAATTTTCTTCGCGCTCCGGCCCATACGAACCCCGCCAGCCCCATGGCGCACATCAGCGAGACGATAAAGCCCTCCGTGGTGAAAAGGGCCGGCAAGAACGCCAGGTAAGGGATTTTTTTGGTAAAGAGCGGGTAAAACCCCTCCCATACCACTTCGTCAAACTCCTGGCCAAAAAGGGTGTGCACGGATAAAAAATACACCGCGAGGGAGGCTGCCAGCATCAGGGTCCCCAGAATTCCGCACAGGGCCACAGATGAAGGGCGCGGCCGGGAAAGAAGGGGATCTAAAGCGGAATTGCGTTCCAAAGGCGCCCGATGGGCGCCCGAGCTTGCCGATTTTTTCTCTCCCCCCAGCACTCCGCCCCTCCTCATAGCTGGAAACGCCCGATCGTAAAACTTAAACCTCTCGATAATATATCAGATCGGGCAAAGGAGTTTAGGATGTGCGCTTTACGCCGTGTCCGAAGGGGTAGAGGCAGATTGCGTTCCACTCCTTGTTAAGGCTTACCGGCGTGGAGGCGTTGAGGCCTTCCTTGGCCGCCACCTCCGCCACAAATCCCGGTGTGCCCGCGCCTTCAAATCCGGGCTTTGGGGTCAGGACGCATATTTTGCGCCCGGGCTCCAGGTCCGAAGCGGCGTCGATCAGGCAGTCGCTGAGGGACTCTTCGTCATCGCCGTCCCTCCACCATACGCAGGACATGTCGGCCCCCATGCCGGAACCCTCGTCTAAAAGGTCCGAGCCTATGCATTCGCATATGGAGTCCCTCAAATCGCCCTCTACGTCTTCTCCCCACATGTATTCTTTTACTGAGATTCCGGGCTTGAATCCCAGCTTGTTTAAGATTGCACTGTTATCCATTCTTACAAATCTACCTTTTAGCTTTTAAATTGCCTTTTGATTTTGCACATGGCGAAATCAGGCTTTGCAATAAGGAAGGAGGCTGAAAGCTCCGGAAGAAATGTCTTTCAGGGATGACAGGGCTCCTGAAAGGGAGGAAACGGGCACCACCCTAAGGCCGGAGGGGATGCGCGAGGAAAGTATTTGCTTGCAGTTTGCGGCAGGCGCGAGGAAGAAGGAGGCCCCGTCCCTCCGGGCCGCGATCATCTTGGAGGCGACCCCCCCTATAGGCCCTACTTTGCCTGAAGAAGCCAGCGTCCCGGTTCCGGCCACGTTCTTCCCCCCCGTCAGAGTCTCCCCCGTAGCCTTTTCTATTAGCCCCAGGGCGAATACCATGCCGGCCGACGGGCCCCCTATGGGGCCGGACTTTATTTTTGCTTCTTCCACCTTCCCAGCCGGGAGTCCCCGCGATTTTAAGAAGGAGGCCGCGGCGCTCTTGGCTGCCTTTTTAGCCCCTTCCATGAGGTTTTGCTGGGCCTTTTCATCACGGGCGAGGGAAGATCCTACGGGAAAAACCACTTCTTCGGGAAGGAGCCGGGAAGAGGGATTAAAGTAATTGGCAATGGCCATGAAGACCGGAAGGCTGTTCGAAGGCGAGCCTACTACGTTCACAGTGACGATGTCGAGGGCGCC
>JAFYJT010000029.1 GCA_017537945.1 Aeriscardovia sp. | reverse complement strand
GGGTATTTATCTCTAAAGCCTGATGAAGCAGAATCGGAGCCTTCAGATAGCGAAATCTTCCAAATACCCGGCAGTACTGAGTACAAGATAAAACTTCCCTATGACACTTATCCCGTCCTCGACCTTAAAGCATCCGTACATCGCACGGGCTCCAGGCCTTCCCAGATCCTAATCCAGGGCGAAAACCTTCATGCCTTAAAGCTTTTGGCTTTTGCTTACGCGAAAAAAATAGACTGCATTTACATCGATCCGCCCTACAATACGGGATCCACCGACTGGAAATATAACAATAATTATGTTCAAACCACGGATGCCTTTAGGCATTCAAAATGGCTCTCCTTTATGGATCACAGGCTGCGTTTGGCAAAAGTTCTTTTAAATCCCGAAAATTCTTGCCTCATAGTTGCCATAGATGAAACTGAGAGGGACAAACTTGGCCTTCTTTTAGAGCAGGTATTTCCCGATGCGCGCATTCAAATGGCATCTGTTATCACAGGCGGGGGAAATGATCCCGCAACGGGGTTCAATAAAAGCGTAGAGTACCTGTTTTTTGTCATGTTGGGGGCGGCTACCCCACAAAAACTTCCGGATGGCAGCAAAAAATCTCCATGGATACCCTTGCAGAGGAGCGGAAACCACAGTCTTAGAAGCGACAGGCCTAAGGAGTTTTACCCCGTCTTCGTATCTACTCAAAAGCCCTACCGCGTAGTGGGAGTGGGAGACCCGTTGCCACTGGATGAGGATCCGGATAGGGCGGATATAGCTATATCCGAGGGTGCGGAAGCAGTGTGGCCGGGGAGGCACAAAAAGACGGGACCGTTCCTATGCTGGTACTGCGCCTCGGACACCCTGCGCAACTTTTACTTAAAAAACGGCCTGATAAGGGTCAAGGGGCGCCCCGGGGCCTTTTCCATCAGTATTTTTTCAAAGCCTATTTTTGAGGAAATCCTAACCGGCAAGTTGCCAAATCGCATCGTGGGGCACGAAAAGGATGATTCCATAGTGATAAATCCTCCCGATATAGGCACAGCACACCTCCCAAACCTTAACTGGACTAACAGCGACTACTACACCTCTGTCGGAACAAAGTTGGTTGACGAACTTACCGGCAAAAGTAAGGCCTTCCCCTATCCTAAATCCCTCTATGCCGTAGAAGACGCAATCCGCTTCTTCGTTGCAGACAAGCCTAACGCCCTTGTGCTCGACTTCTTTGCGGGTTCCGGCACCACGGGGCATGCCGTGATGCGCTTAAACAAGCAGGATGGCGGGAAAAGGGTGTGCATATCGGTCACGAATAATGAAAACGGCATTTGCGACGAAGTGACGTTCCCTCGGCTCAAAGCGGCTATAACAGGAAAACGCCCCGATGGATCAGAGATAGAAGGCGCCTATAAGGGCTGGGATGAAAGCCCCATCAAAGAGGGATTCGAAGAAAACCTGGAGTACTTCAAACTCCGTTACGTGGCTAAAGAAGACGCAGAGCTGGGACGGGCGCTTCCGGGAATCCTGCCCTGCCTTTGGATGGCTTCAAGATCCAAGGAGCTCCTGACGCCTGAAGAAATTGAAAAGTGCAGGAAAGAACCCTATATGCTGTTCGATTCTTTCGGCCTCCTGACGAATTATGGGTTCGCATCAGAATTTGCAGATCGCATTTCCGATGACGTGAACATGAAGCTGATCGCCGTTTCCACATTTGACGATGAGAGGTACCAATGGCTGGCCTCGCGCTTTCCAGGCGTTTGCTACCAACTTCCGGAGGCCTATTTGCACTCTATAGAAATGAACGGAGGAATCTAAATGGCCCTAAGCGTTGCATTGAGGCCCTTCCAGGACAGGGCCGTTGGCCGGCTGCTTGAAAATCTCAAGCAAATGAACGAGGCGTGGAAAGATCATGGAAGCCTATCTTGGACGTGCCTCAAGGCTCCCACCGGGGCTGGGAAAACCGTAATGGCCTCGGCTGCGATAGGGGAGCTTTTATATCCCAAAGAAGGCTCCCTTTTTTCGGATAGGGATTCGGTGATCCTATGGGTATGCGAAAAAAGCCTGCTCTTGCAGAGCCGGGAAAAGCTGGATCGGCTCCTTGAAAGCGATATGCCCGGCGGGGCAACAGAAGTCATAAGCGAAGCCAGCCTCAAATCCGGCGGCGGGTTTAAGAAAGGAAAAATATATTTCCTTGAAACCCAGCTTCTAGGGAAAGGCAGGCGCATGTCGAGCGAGACGGAGGAAAACGGAGGCCTTACATTTTGGAAAATTATGGAAGATACCGTCAGGCGAAAAATTCCCGTCTACTGCTTTATAGACGAAGCCCATCGGGGATTTGGTCCAAATTCTTCCGGACCTACCGTGAGGGAGCAAATAATTCGAGAAATTCCTTTCGTTATCGGCATCAGCGCCACGGAAGACACTTTTACATCCTCCATGCGGGCTACCAAAAGGCTCCCTTTCGGGGTAGTGGAAGTCCTTCCGGAAGAAGTAAGGGAATCTGGACTTTTGAAGGAATACGTAGATCTTTACGTGCCCGAAAACAGGGCGGCGGGCGAGGACAAGTATGGGCCCTATTTGATCCAAGCCCTCGAATACTTCAAAAAATCAAGGGAAGCATGGCGGAACTACTGCTCCAAGCATAGGGCTGAGGAACGATCTGTGACGCCTCTGCTTGTCATACAGCTGGGAGCAAGGAGCGCGTCCGATGTTTCAGGCGAAGAGGAAAGGGCGAGGATTGGGGAAATCGTTGGCATTGTAAAATCCAAATTCCCGGACCTCGGGGACGGGGCCTTCGCGCACGTGTTGTCGGATACTCCCGATCTGCGTGTTGGAGGGGAAACTGTGTTCCGCATTTCTCCGGAACAGGTGCAGGCCCGCAAGTCCATACAAGTGCTTTTTGCGAAGGAAGCCATTTCAAACGGATGGGACTGCCCCAGGGCGGAAGTGCTCTTCTCCCGGGCCAGGAGAACGAACCCGACTTACATCGCCC
>JAFYJT010000028.1 GCA_017537945.1 Aeriscardovia sp. | reverse complement strand
TGGGGGAGACGCATTCCTCCCTATAGGATCGGAAGAAAACGAGCCGACTCTGGAAGGGGAAATCTGCTACCTGGACGATGCTGGGGCGGTGTGCCGCTGCATGAACTGGAGGGACGGGCAGAGGACGGAGTTGTCTGAAAACACAAGGGATATGGTTTTCCTAATAGAGTGCGTACAAAAAGATCTGGAAGAGAAAAGAAGCTGTGACGCGGCGGAGGCGCTGAAAAGGCGGCTTAAAGATTATTTCGATCTCGACGCCTCGGGATTCATGTCGGATTCCTGCCGCCCTTCTCATGCTTTGTAGGCCGCTCCGGAAGAAAAAGAAGAGAAGATCAAGCCTGGGCTTAATGGGAAGCGGCCGTTGAAGTCCTAATTTGGGCCTGGGCCCTGGGGATGGAAAGATTGCAAAACGCTCATTCGCTCATAAAAATGTAATATTCTGAACAATATTCCCTCATAAAAGGGCTGAAATGAAGCGGTTATTCGCTCATAAAAATGTAATTAAAGGAGGAAAGGCTTGTTCAGGTACGCCTACAAACGGCTTGTGGACTGGAAAAACTCAAAGCCCCACAAACCCTTGCTACTCGACGGCGCCAGGCAGACGGGAAAGACGTGGCTTTTAAAAGAATTCGGAAAAAACGAGTACAAAAATACGGCCTATATCAACTTTGATTCTTCCCCCTTGCCGGATGAAGTTTTTACAGGGTTCGACATCCCGAGGATAATACGCGCCCTTTCTTCGGTCAGCGGACAGACTATTTTGCCCTCTGAAACTTTGATCGTTTTTGACGAAGTTCAAGAAAGCCCCTTGGCTCTCACGTCCCTTAAATACTTTGCAGAGTCGGAATTAGGGTACGACATTTGCGCTTCAGGGAGCCTTCTAGGAATCGGCCTCCATGCGGGCACCGGTTTTCCGGTAGGCAAAGTGGAAGAAGTAAGCCTCTACCCGATGTCTTTCAACGAATTTGTTATGGCCAAGGGAGGGAAAGCCAAATTTGATTTTTTGGAGTCCTCAAACTGGGATGAAATAAGCCTGCTTCATTCAGACTTTTTTCCGTTGCTGCAAGAGTACTGTTTCACCGGTGGAATGCCTGAAGTCGTAAAGGCCTATGTTGGAGGGCAAGATCTCTACAGGGCCAGGGAAATTCAAAGGTCCATATTGCTCGGATATGAGAAGGATTTTTCAAAGCACATCCCTGTCTCCCTCCTTTCCAAAGTGAACCTCGTTTGGCGCTCCCTCCCTTCGCAACTTGCAAAAGAAAATAAAAAATTCCTTTTGTCCTCGGTTAAAAAGGGGTCTATGTTAAAAGAATTTGAAGAAGCCCTTAAATGGCTCGAAGAAGCGCGCCTAATCTACAAAGTGGACAGGTGCTCAAAAGCGGGATACCCTTTGAAGTTCTACGAAGAGCCGAATATTTTCAAGCTCTTTCCCCTGGATCTAGGGCTCCTCGGATGCATGGCAGGTATAGACCCCTCCGCCATCTTTGTGAAAGGAACCTTCTTTGCGGAATTTAACGGCGCCTTTGCAGAGCAGTTTATCGCCCAGGCTCTGATTTCAAGCGGTTTCGAGCCGTTTTACTACGCAAAATCAAATTCCCGGCTTGAACTGGATTTTGTCATTCAGTGCAGGGATTCGGTAATTCCAATCGAAGTCAAGTCGGGAAATAATACGAAGGCCAAGAGCCTGAAGACGGTTTTGGAGGAAAATCCGGATCTGACGGCGGTCCGCTTTTCCCGCCTGGGGTTCAAACGGCAGGATGACATCACAAACGTCCCGCTTTTTATGGCAGATTCCTGGCTCCGAACGCTTCGCAAAACCTCTTCCGGGGCCAGCGGGAAATCTTTATAAATAAAGGGCCGAGGCGCTCGCGGCTCTTAATGCTTTTTCCTGCACGCTAGGATCCATGAGATTGATAGGTTTCCCCTTCCCATCAATCGCGTACCAGGCCGAAAATACGCCCGAGTTTTTTTCTTCGCGCAGGTATTTTACGGCCGCCTTTATCCGCGACAGGCTGTCTGCATTCTGCAGGCCGTGAGGATCTACAATGTAGGGCCGGATTTCGTCATGCCTGACTTCAAAGAGGATGAAGTCCGGATAAAAGTGCCGGCCGTCTTCCTCCAAAATTCCAAATGCCCCGGTCCCATGAGGGGGATTCCTGAAAAAGGCCACAGTATCGTCCTGCCCTAAATAACGCTCCAAGCACTCCTGCTCCAAGCCGTCCAGATGAAGGTGGGCAAGGCCGTCCTCTCCCTGGTATAAGCAGTTTTCAAAGCCCCGATCATCAGGGTTTTCAGACATGAAATTGTTGAGGCGGAAAGGCTGGAAGGCGGGTTCTCCTGACGCTTCGGCAAGTTCGCCGGCTATATCCTGGTACTTTTTCTTCCCGGACGGCGAAAGTTCGTCATAAACCACAGAATCCGTAAATTCCTCCCAGAGCCTTTTTTGCCTCTTTTTGGCCCAATCGCTTAGCTCCTCCAGGGTATCTTTGTCCTTGGCCGCAAAAATGAGATCTTTTTCGCATTCGATACCGGGATTCTCCCTTAAAAACGTCAAAACAAGATCCTTTGTAAAGACATTTTTGCAAGATGCCGCCTCCCGGTAAATGTCTTCGGCAGTGGCATTTGTAAATCCCTCCAATTCAGTTTTAACGTTCCCCGTCCTCACGGTCTGCGCAACCCTGTAAACGCCTGTCTGCAGATGTTCTTCCAGAAACTTTTCCCTTTTGGTTTTAGCTTCTTTGGAAGCCAAGAACACGCGGTTTTTGAATAGATCATTCAAACCTTCTCCGCCTACAGGGGTCCTCAAAGCGTCTTGCGACTCCGCTATGAGGGAAGCGGTGTCCTGGAGGAGGCGGAATGGCGGTCGGGGCTTTTTCGGTAAAACAGGAATCTTGATATTCTCCACTGCCTGCATTATCCCCTTCCAAATTTCGGGGGCAAAAGCCGAACCTGAATTTCGGGAAGGATCCGCCAAAGGGATGTAGACGGGGTTGATTGGCATGTTCTTTTCGCCTTCCGCTGAATTTTTGGTCAGATAGCTGACTACTTCCTTGACTGTTTCCTTATCGTAATCGGGAAGCACCGCCGAAACCGAATTCAGCTCCCTTCTTCCTTGGATTGCCCTCCCCAGCGG
>JAFYJT010000027.1 GCA_017537945.1 Aeriscardovia sp. | reverse complement strand
TGGGGGAGACGCATTCCTCCCTATAGGATCGGAAGAAAACGAGCCGACTCTGGAAGGGGAAATCTGCTACCTGGACGATGCTGGGGCGGTGTGCCGCTGCATGAACTGGAGGGACGGGCAGAGGACGGAGTTGTCTGAAAAGACAAAGAACGCAATCTTCCTGATAGAGTGCACCCAAAGGGATCTGGAAACCAGAAGCCGGGAGGCCATGGAAGAGCTGGGAAAGCGGATTGGGTGCTATTTTGGAGCTGAAATTTTTGGATTCGTCTTAGATTCCGACCATCCTTCCCAGGCTTTGGAGTCCAATACGGAAGCCGGAGAAGGAAAGATTAAGCCCGAGTTTAAGGGAAGGTGCCCGCTGAGATTCTAGGCGCCAATAGCGCCCCAAGCGCCTATTTCCTCATAAAAGTGTTAAACAGAAGTAAATATTCCCTCATAAAAATGTAATATACTGAATGATATTCCCTCATAAAAATGTAGCAGGGAGGGAGTTTTTGTTCAGATACGCATATAAAAGGCTCGCGGATTGGAAAAATGCAAAGCCTCACAAGCCTTTGCTGCTCGATGGCGCCAGGCAAACCGGGAAGACGTGGCTTTTAAAAGAGTTCGGAAAGAATGAATACGAAAATATTGCCTATGTCAACTTTGACTCCGATCCTTTGCCTGAAGAGGTCTTTGCCGGATTTAATATCCCGAGGATAATAAGGGCTCTCTCTTCCCTTACTGGGCAGTCCATTTTGCCATCCAAGACCTTGATTATTTTTGATGAAGTTCAGGAAAATCCGCTCGCTCTCACTTCCCTCAAGTACTTTGCCGAATCTGAATTGGAGTACAACATATGCGCGTCGGGAAGCCTTCTTGGCATCGGCCTGCACAAGGGAACCGGATTCCCGGTGGGAAAAGTTGAGGAAGTAAGCCTCTATCCAATGTCCTTCAATGAGTTTGTGAGGGCAAAGGGCGGAGAGGCGAAATTTGATTTCTTAGAATCCTCAAACTGGGATGAAATAAGCATGCTCCACTCCGATTTTTCTTCTTTGTTGCAGGAGTACTGCTTTACCGGAGGAATGCCAGAAGTTGTAAAAACCTATATCGACGGACAAGACCTCTACAAGACCAGACAAATACAAAAATCCATATTGTTTGGGTACGAGAAAGACTTTTCAAAACATATGCCTTCCTCCCTACTTCCTAAAGTAAACCTTGTTTGGAGTTCGCTCCCCTCTCAACTGGCAAAGGAAAATAAAAAATTTACTTTCTCCTCGATTAAAAAGGGTTCCAGGTTAAAAGAATTTGAAGAGGCTATCAACTGGCTCGAAGAAGCGCGGCTGATTTATAAAGTGAACAGGTGCTCCAAAGTCGTCTATCCTCTGAAGTTTTATGAAGAGCCAAATATTTTCAAGCTCTTTCCTTTGGATCTCGGCCTTTTAGGATGCATGGCGGATATTGATCTGGCTTCTATTTTTGTGAAAGGCACATTCTTTGCGGAGTTTAACGGAGCCTTTGCAGAACAGCTAATCGCGCAGGCCCTAATTTCGAGCGGATTTGCGCCGTTCTACTATGTGAAACCCAATTCCCGCCTGAAATTGGATTTTGTCATCCAATGTGGGAATTGGGCTGTCCCGATTGACGCCACATCCGGAAACAATGCAAAATCCAAGAGCCTAAAAACGGTCTTGGGTGAAAATCCAGATCTGACAGCCCTCTGGTTTTCACAGATGGGATTTAAATGTCAGGACCGCATTACAAGCGTCCCGCTGTTCATGGCAGATTCCTGGCTTCGATCGCTGAAAAACAGGACACAAATGGCCTGAACCCTATGCGTAAGTAAATAAAGCCCAGATCTGCCTGTAGTTTTAAAGGCTTGCCTATTTGGAATTTGAAGATTTTACGTACCGCTTCAGGCGAACGGTTCCAATACTTCCAACTACTGGCTAATTTTCTTTGCGGTCCTGGATTTGCTGCCTTTGAACTAGAGACATGGAGCCCACAAACATGAATGCGGGCAGCTCGGAACTGCTGGATGGAATATGGGATATGTGGCACATACTTTCCTCCCCTCGTCGGATCGTTTTAGATTTACTCTATGCTATAAGGGCTACCGGGGAAAATGCGGGAAATGCAAAAGGTTTGCCTCCTGCCTTTTGCGCGCTGGTTCTCTTCGAGGCCTTAATCTCTCGCATAAATTTATAAATCAGTAATTGACTAGAATAATGTCATTGGCATGACGCTAATTTTTCTCGCCCCCGAATTATTTCAAAACTAGCCCTATTTGGAACAAGTATCCCGGATCTCGCGGCGGAGAAGATCTTAAAATCGCAGTGGCCGTGGCGCTTGACTTCGCCCACAACGTCATAGCCTGGCTTCCCTACAAGCCCATAGATCCTCTTGGGCGCTATGAGATTTACGCCGAGGCCTTTGCCGACCACACCCTCATAGGGACTTTCGGCGACTACAGCGCCCAAATGCTCAGGGACGTCGTAGACGACAGGATAAGCAATGCCGGAATGAAGTGGCTAAGGTCCTACATCCTCGCCCACGACTCCATCCTCACCGACTCTGCCAACCTCAACAAGGGCTGGTCCCTCATCAAGTACATTGCAAACAGCCCTTACGGAAACGTCCAAGTGGGGGGGTTCTACGAGCCATCGCCGACTATTTGGAATATGCTCCGCTACAGCGGAGTGTGCGGGGCGGCGTCGAAGACCAGCCAGTTCCTCCTCAACGCCTTTGGGGAGCCGGCCTATGTAGTGGGGCAGCCCGGGCACTGCGCCTACGTCTTCTTCTACATCAACAACCAGTGGGAGCTGGGGTACAACATCGACGGCTGGCAGCAGACGGCGGGAGCGACCTCGAACCTCCCTGAGATGTTCAACGGGACGCAGCTAAACATGAACCAGTTCACCAAGGACAAGTCCTACCTTCTGGCCTTCAAGGCAGAGGCCGACATGTCCCGGGACGATTACGGCCAGGCGCTTTCCGATGCGCAGCAGGCCGTAGCTCGGGCCCCCAATAACGTAGAAGCGTGGGACGCCTATATCAAAGTGGCAAACTACCTGCATGAGACGAGCGGGCTCGAGGAAAAGATAGAAGACACCTTCAAGTTCCTCGAGAGTACCAACATGTCCTATAGTGGCGGACTAAATTACGACAACATCATTTCCAGCCTGACGTCCAAAATAAAGTCTTAAACTGAACAATTTGCAAGGGCCGCTTTCCCGGGAGGAATTACAGCGGCTTGAGAAAAGAATCTTTCCCAGCCCTTTCTAACCCCTAAACCAGAATCCCCAATTAGTTTTTAAGGTTTTACTTGGCAGATATCGAGAAGGTCGTGCGTTAGCGTCCCTTTCCAAGTAAGTGCACCTTTCCTGAGGCCTCATCCCGCCACCCAGGGACAGTCACGCTTCACCGGTACGTCTGGCATGCGCCCCAATAGCGCCCGCTCCCATTTCTCCTTTTTCAGACAGAACTGAAATGCTGCGGCAAAAGGAACTTGCTCAGCTCTTCCGCAGCCTGTAAATCCTATAGGCCGCAAATGCCGCCACCATGCACAGAACCACGATTAGGACAGAGGAGAGGATTTCAGCTGCTCCCTTTCCGCCGGTGAAGGGCAGCGACTGCTCCTCATTGATCTGCCCGTTGAGGACGATGAAGCGCTGGCCTTCTACGAGGCCGGAAGGATCTGCGTCTGAGATCTGGGAGGGCTTTTCGGACGCCCAGTTCAAATCGACTTTGAAACTGGGCATAGGCCCATTGGAGCCCTCGGGGAGCTTTACCTCCCTTACTGTGTAAGTGCCGTCAGCCAGCCCCCACATCCTAAACAGGCCGTCCCCGTTGGCTGACTTGAAGTCATAGGGAGTAGAAGAGTAGGAGTAAGGGGGGTTGCCGTCCGAAGAGGGGGCAAGGTAATCCCCGTAGTATTGGCTGCCTGCAGTATCGTTTTGGACTGTGAACTCCGCGCCTTTTGCGTTTTTACCGCTTAAAAGCTGGTTTTGGAACCAGATGCCGGTCAAAGCCGAACTCTGCTTGGCGTTGGGCGTCAAAGGGCCGGTACCGTTGGAGTTTACTGTGAGGTCCACAGGCGCGGAAGAAGATATGAAGTCCGGGGCATAAGCAGGGGCCGATACAGAAAGGGAAGATCCCTGGATGAAGCCTATTTCGGAAGTGTCCCGGCTGGGGGCCGAAGTCACCTTCCAGCCATTGTAAGTGATTACAAGCTTGGAAGGGTCGGAGGCGTGCTTTTGAATGTAGTCTATGTCGGAGGGGGTGAGCAAAACTATGACGGCGCCGTCCTGGGCGTTGTCAATGGCGGTGGGGAGGGAATTATAGGAAATCCCGTCAACCTGCATATTTCCCAAAGAATTCACGTTTGCATCGGAATCGTAGCTGTAAAAGACCGAGGCGTCCCCCGTGCTGTTCATATCGGAAATCTGGGCAGAAGAGGGGAAGTCGGCCTCGGCTTCAAACTCCATGGGCACCCCAAGCGTAGCCGTGGCGGTGGAGCTTTCAAGGGAGCCGTCGGGACCTTTCACTCCCGTCTTTGTTAAAGAGGGGCTGGAAGGGGCAGCCTGGGAAATGGGAGTGGGCACGGAGCTTGAGACGGAAGTAAGCGAAGCGTTGATCAGGGACTGGGAAGTAGCGGCCTGGGAGTAAATCTCCCCGCCCACAGAGCTTTGAAGCGTCAGGGGGAAAGTCACTTCGAACATATCGTAGCCTATAGGGGTGCTGCCGTATCCCCATAGGTTTGGATCGTCTACGGCGGACCCCGTCCAGCTTCCATTCCATGAGACGGTCAGAGAAGCCGGGCTGAGGACGTACCCCCCGTAGGCGTTTGGAGAGGAATAAGGGATTTCAGTGTCAAACGAGGAGGCGGGTTCAAAAGAGGCGTTGAAGAAGGAAGTCGCGTCCTCCCCGGTGGTAAGGTCTTCCACCTTGACGTCCTTGGCGTTGACCGTGTACTTGTCCAAGTCGGGAAGCGCGGGCAGGTACTGCGAGTACTGGGAAAAGGGGGTATCCTTCTTCCCGTCCAGCGTGCTCCAGAGAATGTTCGAAACTGAATTGCCGTACTGGAATATCCAGCCGGGCACAACCATGGAAACGGTAGCTGAGGAGCCTGAAGAAGTTAGGTCCGACGCTCCCGGGTAGCTCACTGACTGGGAAAGGGAACCTACTGAAAAGCACCATACGTAACTTTGAGACTTTAAAGACAGGGTTCCGCTATTGGATGTCAGGGACTCTTGGGCTACGGAACACACTTCCGCCATATTTGAGGTTGGAGCCGTCACTTCAACCCTCAAAGTAAAGAAGATTTTGACGTACTGCGCCAGGGCGCTCTTGGATATCCACTTTATGTCGGCGCTGCGCCCGTTGGGGGCAATGCTGAGGGAGAAGTCCGAAGGGGTGACTCTAATCCCCCTCTGGCCCCTCGCCCCAAAGCCCTTTGAAATTATCCGGGCGTTGGGGGCGCCCGAGAGCGAATAAGCGGCATTCAGGGCGGAAGTCGCCCCCGGCCCCGTCATCACGGTGAAACTCACCGAAGCGGTGGATCCGGGCTTATAAATGCCGGAAGAAAATGGGCCGTTGATATGGATTTCGCGGTTCTTTCCAACCTTTACAATGGTTACCCTATAACCACCGCTTTCCCTATAGCTATTCTTGATTCCCACCGTTGGAGGATAAGTGGCTATGGTGTAGTCCCTCTTGGTAATTCCGATGAGGTTCAAGGAGTTCACCTTCCCCGCCTCCGCCTTCATGGATGATAGGTGGTGCTGCTCTATCTGGTCCAGCGAATATACATTCTGTTTTACAGTCCACCCCAAGTGGTTTAGGGCCGGATCGTCCCATATGACATTTGAAGTCGCATACGAAATGGAGTTATAGATGTAGGTCGAATCCAAAAGGTAGGACTTTCCTTGCGTGGCGGAAGCCCATGACGATTGGTATTCGCTTTGGTAATTTTTGCCCAGGACATCCTGCGGAAAAGTTTCAGGGTAGACGAGCCGGCCCGTAGAAGTGTTTTCCATGCAAAGTATCTGGATTGCAAAAATCCTCGCAAGAGGGGTCCCGCTTATAAGGCTGGGATGGTTGTCGTAAGTATTTATAAGCCCCTTCACTTCGTTTGTAATTTCGGTCTCGGCCGCAGTCGCTACGGTTATCCCCTTGCTTTCAAGAAACGAGATCACTGCCTTTGGAGTGGCTCCGGGAGTGATGGAGGGGCTCTGGGCTGAGGCGGGGTCCGAAGGGTTTAAGAGGTTGTTTGAGGCAAACGTCTTCACAACCGGAATCCAGCCGCTTCCAAAGGAAGAGGGGACGGAGTCCAAAGCGGGGGAGGCGGACGGTGAACTTGAAATTTTTGTGGCGAAGGGGGAATAGGGCTTGGATGAAGATCCCGAGGAATAAAACCCCTTCGCAAGCACCCCGCCGGCTTTGCCTGCATTATTATTCGGCCTGCCGGACGCTTTCCTCCCCGCAGCTTTGGTTTTAGAAGGCAAATCCTTTCCGCTTCCCGCCTGTTTGCCCGCGCTTTTGGAGGCCGGAGCCTGAATAGGAAGGCCATCGGCCCTCGCATTCGCCCCTATACAGAGGGCCGCTACAAAGAATACCGACAAAACTGCGGCTATCATTCCTACGATGTACTTATTTCGTCCGTTCACACCTTGCTCCCATTTACTTCCCAGATCACTATAATATTTTTCATGACACATGGGATCAAGAAAGCCGTCATTGCGGCACTTTGCTGGCTTTGCGTAATCGCAATGATCGCCTTTTCGGGAGCAGGATACGCCTGGGCGGGCGACCTTCCGGCTTTAGGATCGATGGTCTCGCCCCTGGGAGAGCAGGATCCCTGGAAAGTGTCGCTTGAAGGCGCAGAGGGATCCCAGCTGGGGCTTTACTATTACCACGCAAACAGCACCTTTATGCAGTTGAAGTTTTCCCCCTCGTCCGTCACCGTCTATTCCACAGGGGTGCTGAACAGGACGGACTCCGTTTCTTCAAAAAGCGGCGTTTACATAACTGTTAAAAACTCCAAAGGCGAAAGCACCTCCTGGATTGACGTCCCAAGCAAGAAGCACAAGCCGGACAACATACTTTCAATTCCGATTTCGGACGGCGAAGTTATGACCCTGCGCTATCCCACTTTCGACATCCTCCACAGCTACGCCCAGAACAGCCCCCTGTTCAGCTGCGATCCCAACACCTTCAACTCCGACATAACCCACACGCTCATATCCTGGGACGGGGGCAAAGTCATAAAGTCCGAAAGCGGGGTCAACCAGAACTACTTCGTATCCCGGGACGGCGGGATTCACGAGATAAGCTACCAGGACGAAGCGGTCAAGTTTGCAAACGGGTCCCAAATCGACTTCGACCCCGCAGACGACACCTTTGCCATACAAAGCGGATCCGAATCCGCCTCTACAAGCGTAAAAGTGACCTCGGCCGCTGCCGGAAAGGTTATAGAAACCTTGAGCTTGAACCAGAGCGCCCAAGACCTCCCTTTCGACACCGCCAGCCGGGTGGAAATTTCCACCACTTCCTCCAATCCCATAACTTCCGTGGAAAACACCTTCAGCGGGAAAGCGATCCCGACCTCCGAACTGGACACGGAGGGATGGGATTTGTCGGGAGACAACGTAGTAATAAACCGATACAACGCGGTAAAGCTCTACTGGGAGCCGACTGCCCAAAACCTCCCCGTCTACCGCTACATGCTTTACAAGTACCTGGGCAATACCGACTTTACAGACTTTAAGGACTCCCATCCGGCCTTCTTCAACTGGCTTATCAACGACCCCGAGGCGCTGAACCTGTTTCTGACCTCGGGATACGCATCCACTTCCCTCATAGGCGGCATGGGGGCCTACCTTTGGAACAATTCGCTTCAGCCCTCTTCGGAACTTTCCTCCCTAAACGTCTGGTCCCATATCTGGGGCAAGTACCCCAACTCCCATGGCGGGGAAGACCTTAAAATCGCCGTAGCCGTAGCGCTTGACTTCGCCCATGGCGTCATGGCCTGGCAGCCAGGCACGCCCATAGACCCCCTGGGGCGCTACGAGATTTACGCCAACGCCTTCGCTGACCACACCCTTATAGGTACTTTCGGCGACTACAGCGCCCAAATGCTCAGGGACGTTGTGGACGACAGGATAAGCAATGCCGGAATGAAATGGCTGAGGTCCTACATTTTGGGCCACAACCCCCTTTACACCGTAAACTCCGACATGTCCCACGGCTATTGGCTCATCAGCTACTTGGAGTACAGCCCCTACGGATCCGCATTCCACGGAGGGTTCTACGGCCCGCGCTCCACCATCTGGAACATGATGCGCTATGGAGGGGTGTGCGGGGCAATGTCGAAAACCAGCCAGTTCCTCCTCAACGCCTTCGGAATGCCGGGCCGCGCCGTGGGGCAGCCCCGCCACTGCGCCTACATGTTCTTCTACACCAACGGTAAATGGGAGTTGGGGTACAACTACGCGGGGTGGTCCATGACGGGTTCGTATAACAAGAAGACCGGAGAGCACTTCGTCATCCCATGGATATTCAACGGCACGCAGCTGAACACGGACCAGTTTGCCAAAAACAAGTCGTACCTCGCGACCTTCCAGGCTGAATTGGACGAGGCCGAGGACAACTGGACAGGCGCCCTCTCCAGCATCAAGCAGGCTGTAAGCCTTGCCCCGAACAATGTGGCTGCCTGGACGACTTATATAGGCATTTCCAACCACATGGATCTTGGATCCGGCCTCAAAGAACAGATTCAAAACAACTTCGAGGCCCAGGCCAAGGAGGCCGTCCAGTCCTTCGGGGGAGGCTTCACTTACGAGATCATAATTTCCACCCTGAGTTCCGAAGTAAAGTCCTAATCTGACCTTTGGGCCGCAGCCCTACAGCCTGTTTTCTTCCCCGCCGCCCTCTTGGCCCGGAAGCAGTCCCGGCCATACAGGATTCAGAAGCGAACAGGCGGGCGCGCCGGAGTTTAAGGCGGCGGCCTTCCCCGAGCGCCCCGGGTCAAGGGCTAAAAGGCATCAAATGCTGAAAGGGCGCGCGTTTGAACTGCAGGAACGCCCCATGAAGGACGACCATGAAGGACGAGAAGCGCCGCCAGATTAAAGCACCCCGCCAAGGCGAAGACCGATTCCAGGCGTACTCCGGGGCGTTTGCCGCTTTCTGTTTTGCATGCGAAAAATCCCCCCTCGTAAAAAGGCTGCGCTTTAACTATAAAGTGGGAAGGCATCTTCCGGCCAATCTGGCAGCTTGCGATCAAAGAAGGCGGATTACAAAGTCAAACCCAGCCTAAGGCATGGCCAAAGCTCCGAAGGGGGATCCCGGGCTTTTTAAGAACCTGCAACCAGGCCCAGGCGCCCTTTGAAAAATCCCGGGGCCTGCCAAACGGCCTAGCACTCTGGAATGGCCACGCTCACTGCCAGGCCGCCCTTCGAGGTTTCCCTGTATTCGGAACGCATATCGTCCCCCGTCCTTTTCATAGTGGCCAAAGCCGTGTCCAAAGACACTATGTGGCTCTCGGGGCCTATCATTGCGAGCCTCGCCGCATTTATCGCGGTGTTGGCTGCTATGGCGTTCCTTTCTATGCAGGGGATTTGCACTAGCCCCGCCACGGGATCGCAGGTAAGGCCTAAGTTATGCTCTATGCCGATTTCGGCCGCCTTCTCAATCTGGCGGGGCGTGCCCCCAAAAACTGCGCACAGCCCTGCCGCGGCCATAGAGCAGGCGCTCCCCACTTCGGCCTGGCATCCCCCTTCGGCGCCTGAAATGCTGGCGAGCTTTTTACAGAGGTACCCTACGGCAAAGGAGGTGAGGAAGAAGGTTTTGACCTTTTCCCAATCCCCGTCCAAAAAGGCGTACATGTAGTGCAAGACGGCAGGGATGATGCCGGCCGATCCGTTGGTGGGGGCTGTGATGATTCTCCCCCCGTCCGCGTTTTCTTCATTTACCGCCATAGCGAAGACCCCCACCCATTCGCTGGCGGCGGTATTCCCCCTCACCGTCGCTCTGAGGGATTTTAAATCCTCAGGATTCAAAGTGAAGGGATCCTGCATCCCCTTCAAAAGCTGCCTGGCCGCGCCCGGCGCCCTGCGGGGGACGTGAAGGACCCCCGGAAGCTCTTTTGCCCTGGAATGGACTCCGTCCGAGACGCAGGCGAGCATAGTGCGCCAGACGCTTTTCATCTTGGCTTCTATTTCATCTGGAGGCCTTGCCTCCTTTTCGTTCTCGAGCACAATCTCCGCTATGCTCTTGCCCTCCCTTTTGACTATTTCCTCCAGCTCCTCCATGGTCGAAAACTCAAAGGGACATGAAAAGGCCACGTTCCCGGTTGGAAGATCCCCTATTGCGCCTGCATCTTCTTCAGGCCCAGTTTTGCGGAATCCTCCCCCCTTTCCCGCAGCTCCTCCTAGAAGCTGCTTTGCGCTTATTATGCTTACCCCGTCCGCCTTCGGATGCGTAATTCCGCTTTTTTCAAGCTGTTCTTCAGTAGCTATAAAGCCCCCGCCTACCGAATAGACGATAAGATGGGCAAGGCGGCGCTTTTCCCTGTCGAAGGCCTCGTAAAAAAGCGCATTAGGGTGCAGATCCAGTCGCCGGCCAAAGTCAAATTCGATATCCCCTTCTTTAAATCGTATGGGCTTTACGCCCCCAAGAAGCAGGGTTCCCTTTTCTTTTCCCCTTTTAAGCCCCGTCCTAACTTCCTCCGTATCGCAGGTTTCGGCCCTGCGCCCCTCAAGGCCTGCAAAAACGGCCCTGTCAGTGCCATGCCCTTTGCCCGTGAGGGCTAAAGATCCGAAAAGGGTGACGCGCACCCTCCAGGTTTTTTCAAAAACCCCCGTCTTTTCCAAAAGATCCAAAAAGGCCAGGGAGGCGTTCATGGGGCCTAGGGTATGCGAGGAAGAAGGGCCTATCCCAATTTTGTAGATATCGAAAACGCTCAGCATACCTCCATTCTATGGAGGGGGCGGAAGGCATAAAAAAAGTGCACTAGGCAGGATTCGAACCTGTAACCTTCTGATCCGTAGTCAGATGCTCTAATCCGTTGGGCTACTAGTGCATTGAGCTTTTCGCTCTTCCTACAGTCTACATCCCGCCGTTCTATTTCGCAACTAAAGGCTGGCGATATCCAATGACATCGAGGAGTCTATAGGCGCCCCCAGGGAGCTGGGAGAAATGCCGCCTTCCAGAAGGTCCGCCCCCAAAAGGGATACCATCGCCCCGTTGTCGGTGCAAAGGGGGAGGGAAGGGATGCGAAGCTCCACCCCGGCCTCCTCCGCTTTCGCCTTTAATTTGCCCCTTAATTGGGAATTGGCGCTAAAGCCCCCTCCTACCACAAGCACTCTGGATCCAAAAACCCTGCAGGCTTCAATGGCCTTCCGGCTTAAAACTTCCCCCACGCTCTCGGCCAGGGATGCGCAGATGTCTTCTACCGGAAGGGGCATGTTTTCCTCCCTCATCTCTTCTATAGTCCTTGCCACGCTCGTTTTTACGCCTGAAAAGCTGAAATCGAAAAGGTGGTCCCTCCTGCCCCTAAGCCCCTGTGGCACCCTTATCGCGAAAGGATCCCCCTTTTTGGCCAGTTCGTCTATAGCCGCCCCTGCAGGATAGGGAAGGCCCATGAGCCTCCCTATTTTGTCGAAGCACTCCCCGGCCGCATCGTCCAAAGTGGAACCGGCGACGCTGATGCGGGAGGGGAATTTTTCCAGTCTGAAGAGGGTGGTGTGGCCCCCCGAAACCACAAGGCCTGCGGAATTTTCGGGAATTTGCCCAAATTCCCCTTCCGAAGCCGCCAAATGGGCTATTACGTGGTTTAAAGCGAAAAAGGGTTTTTTGGCGCCTAGAGCTATGCCTTTGGCTCCGGAAGCCCCCACGGCAAGGCATCCGGCCAGCCCCGGGCCTGCAGAGACTGCTACGGCGTCAATGTCGGAAAGAGTAAGCGAGGCGGAAGAAAGGGCCCTTTTTACAACAGGGGCAAAGGCCTCAAGGTGGGCCCTTGAGGCTATTTCCGGGATGACGCCTCCAAACCTGGCGTGAAAATCCATGGAGGAAGCGACAATATTGGAAAGGACCGCCCTCTTTCCCCCCTGGGCCTCGCATATGGCCGCGGCCGTTTCGTCGCAGCTGGACTCTATCCCCAAAATTTTTACGGCCATCAGCCCTCCAAGTCCTTTTCCATCACAAAGGCGTCGTAAGAAGGATAGTACCCTTCAATCTTCTCCCGCGTTTTAAAGCCGAATTTTTTATAGAGGCCGAGCGCCGGGGAGTTCTTGCACGAAACTTCCAAAACGCATTTTCCCTTCCCCATGCCCCGGGCCGAAGAGAGGAGGGAAGAAAGGAGGGCGCTTCCTAGCCCCTTCCCCTGAAAGGAAGGCTCCACGTCGATGGAAAGGATGTGGGCAAAGGCTCCGGAAGCGTCCATTCCGGCCCAGGCCCTGGGCTTTTTTTCTTCTTCCACCAAAAACCTTCTGCCGGGCCTGAAGGCTTCCTCCATTTCCTCCTCCCCCCAGGATGCCTCCGAAAAGAGCCTAAAGTCCAAATCCCTGGCCCAGGCCAGGTCCCGCCTTTCCATCCCCCTAATCAAGACAGGCTCCACAAAAGGTTCGGGGCGCAGATCTCCGGAGGCCTGCCCGCCTTCTTTTGAAAAAGCGGGAGGGCGTCCGCGTCCCTAAGGTAGATGGGCCTGGGAGGGAGCGGATTTCTTCTAACGCTTTCATGCATGCTTTCCAGCCACCCTTTGGAGCCTGCGGGCCTTTTCAGGCAGGTGTAGCGCGCCCCCTCCCCCTCTAGGGCCTCTTCTATCTTTTCAAAGTAGCTCCCCCCAAGCCCCGCAATCGAGAAGG
This sequence comes from Aeriscardovia sp., assembly GCA_017537945.1. GTDB lineage: Bacteria > Actinomycetota > Actinomycetes > Actinomycetales > Bifidobacteriaceae > RGIG1476. Next base: position 2,364 of record JAFYJT010000027.1, on the reverse strand, counting down.
GGGAATGCAGGGAAAGGCAGGCCCGGGCGATTTGGGAGGGGGAAGAGATGTCCATAGGGGAAAAGGGGCGCCCCTCCCCGTCAAAAATCTGGTAGTAGGCCTGTCGGCGCCTGGCGTCGTTTACGGCGACTACGATTCCCTCAGCGCCCTGGGACCTGGCCCACACTTCCTCTGCCAAAAGCAGGCTTCCGGCAGAAAGGGGGACGGATTTGGAAAAACTGAAGCCCAAGGCGAAAGCTATTCCGGCCCTGAGGCCGGTAAAGGGCCCGGGGCCGGCCATAACTTCCACGCTTTCCACTTCTTCCCCGCTTTCTTCCAGCGCCCTTTGGGCGAAGGGGGCGAGCTTTTCTACATGGTCGGTGCTTGATTCGATATAGAAGGGATCTCTTCCCAGCACCCCCACCGTCAAAAAATAAGTGGTGTCAATCAATAAAATCGCCAAAAGCAGCCTCCGCAGTTTTTTCCAAATCCCCAAGCCCCTTAAAGCCGCTGGGAGTAAGGGAAATGGACCTCCAGTTCTCTTTTTCCAAGTCCCTTTTAAAGTCCACGTAAAGAATGCTGTCAGAAAGGGGCTCGGCTATCCCGTCCCCCCACTCTGCCACCACCAGGGCGTTGCTCCCTTCAAAATCGTCTTCAAGCCCCAGGGCTTCAAACTCTTCAAAAATATCCCCCCCGCGGGCTTTGAGCCTCCAGGCGTCCACATGTATAAGGAGGCCCGGGACGCCCCCCCTAAATTTTATTTTTACCTCCCTTGCCAGGGTAAAAGTGGGGGAAACGATAGGCCTTTCGGCTTCCAAGGCTTCCCCAAGCCCCTGGGTGAAAGTAGTCTTCCCTCCCCCCAAAGGCCCGCGCAAAATCAACAGGTCGCCGGGGGAAAGGAGCGGGGCCAGGAGGGCGCCGATCTTTTTCGTGTCTCCGGAGTTTTTGCTTACAATCTCTATTTTTTCCATCGGGCCCCTTCGCAAACGGTCCTGAGAGCCTCATAAATAAGATCTATGCCGGCTTGGGGGGAAGAGGAAGTGAGGGCGAGGTTTGCCCTGGAAAGAAGGGAGAAGGAGGCGGCCCAGTCACGTGGGGAAAGCGTCCCTTCCGCCTTCAGGCACTGCTCCCTAAATTTGTAATCCAGCGCCCCTATGACGGCTATGGGGGCCTCGCCTTCGAGCAGCACCTTCCTAAGATCCGAAAGCGCGGATCGGTCCCCTGCCAGAGCCTTTTTTGCGGCGTCAAACGCGGTAGGGCGCGGGGAGAGCCCCGTGAGCGCAAAAACGTCCCCCTTGGAAACGGCGCCCGGGCATTCGGAAAGGAGCTGGAGGCAGAAGCCTACCAGAAGCGAGGCGTCTTCCACGCTTTGCGCCAAAAAGGCGGCTGCCGCGGGCTCTATGCTCCCCCCTTCTATGGCAAAGAGTTTTTTGACCATGTCCTCTCTGGAAAGGTAGTCCGGCTGGGGGTAGAAGGCCGTCTTGCACCCGGCCTTTTCCAGGGCTTTAAAAGCTTTGGTCCTTGCAAACCTGGAATCGGCGGTGGCTAAAAGGATGATGTCCGAATCCGACTTCAAAAATCCCTCAAGAATTTTTAAATAATCAAATTTCACTTCTTGAAGGTCCTTTAGAACTACGAGCTTTGAGGAAGAAAAAAGGCTCTCCCCCAGGGCTTCCCTAAGTTCGAGGGGGGAAGAAAGCTCGGAAAGGTCCACCACTTCCCTGCCGGTCTGCGCCAGCTCCCCTTTAAGCTTTCTCATAAAGTGGGAGCTGAGCGCTTCCTGCCCTGCAAAAAGGACCATTTTGCCCCTGGGGACGGAGGGAAAGTCGTAGTTGGCTTTATATTTGCTCATGCTCCCAGTATTTTTCCTGTTCCGACTGCTGGTAGTGTATGGCGTAGTTCGCTTCTTTTACAAACTCTTCGTTTACAGGGAATAAAGCCTCATCTATGCACCTTACGGGAATCACCCACCCCCCCCTCGCCTCATATACTTCATCCGCCTCTTTAAGCCGGGCCATGGAGAGCCTTTCGTAACCCGTCTTCATGCCCAGCCTTTTGGCATAAGCGAAAAGCTCCCTCTGCGTGGTGCTCCAGACTATTCCCAGGGAGGGATCGGGGGTGACCCAAAGGGATCCGAACCTGGCCACTATGGAAGCATGGGTGCATTCCAAAGCGAAGCCGTCTGTAGTTTCAAACACCACGTCGTCTACCCCCCTCCTCCTAGCCTCCCTTTCCGCCGACATGTTTGCAAGGTAGCTCATGCTCTTTATGCCCAAAAGAAGGTAGGGGCAGAGGCTGGCCGCCTCGCTCGGGCGCCCTGAAGAAAGGCAGGAGAGCGCCAGGGGGGCGGTGGAGTGCTCCGACCCCTTGCCGTCCATATAGATC
>JAFYJT010000026.1 GCA_017537945.1 Aeriscardovia sp. | reverse complement strand
GTGCAAAACCTCCTCCCCCTCCGTTTTGAAAACTCCCTTTTCGAACCGCTGTGGTGCAGCCAAAACGTGGACCATGTGCAAATAAGCGTGGCCGAAAGCGCCGGGGTGGAAGGGAGGAGCGCCTATTACGAGCAGGCGGGCGCCGCAAGGGACGTGTTGCAGAACCACTTGATGCAGCTTTTGGCCCTTACGGCCATGGAAAAGCCTGAGGGGGAAACGGGGAAAAGGGAAAGGAAGATAGAAGCCCTTAAAAGCTGCAAAATAGAAAACCTGGCCCGGACCTCCGCCAGGGGGCAGTACACTTCGGGCTTTGAAGGCGGGGAATGGGTGGAAGGCTACCGGGAGGAAGAGGGGATAAGCCCTTCCTCCCTTACCGACACCTATGCGGCCCTCAAAGTAAATGTCGGCCTTCCGCGCTGGGAAGGGACGCCTTTCTACCTCAGGACGGGAAAAAGGCTGAACAAAAGATCTGCCGAAATAGCCCTTGTCTTAAAGCGGGCCCCGGGGTCCTGCGGGCAAACCGGAGGGTGCATAGCCTTTAAAATCCAGCCCGATGAAGGGGTGGAAGTGGAAATAGCCTCAAAAGCTCCTGGAAGCGGGCTGATGAGGAAAGTATCGATGGGATTTGAATACGAAAAGGAATTTGCGGAAAAAAGCCCGGAAGCCTACGAAGAGCTGATACTGGACGCGATGCTTGAAAAAACGGAGTTTTTCCCTTCCGAAGAAGAAACGGAAATAAGCTGGCAGATAGTGGACGAGCTCGAAGGCTTTTGGAAGAAGGCCCCCTCCACCCTGGAGTTTTACAAGGCAGGTTCAAGGGGGCCGGCCTGCGCCGAAAGGCTTATGGAAAGGGACGGAAGAAAATGGAGGAAGCTGTGAGAGAGAGAGGAAGGGGGGAGGATGGCAGGAAGAAATTCCCCATCCCCCCAGTCCCCAACCCGTCCGTGGCGCTTTTGGCCCTCGGGGGGCAAAGAAGCTGGGCTAAGAAGGCGGCGGCCGCTTTTTCCTGCAGGGCCTTTTACTTTGAAGGCGGAGAAGGGGAAGGGGGGAAGTTCGAATGTCTGCAACTTCCTGGAGGAGGGCAAATAGTTTCTTTAAAGGCGCAGGATGAGCTTGCCCTCTCCCACCTTCTCCTCTCCCTCCTTCCCGAAGAAGCCGACCTCGTCGTTTTCGATCCGGGAAAAATCGAAATCAAAGGGGATCTTTACGCTTTGTCTTCCTGTTACGTCACGGCAGCCGGATCGCGGGAAGTTTTAAAGAATTTTTCCCTCCTGAAGCGGGCCGGGAAAAAGGCGATAGACCTTTCCTGGACAAAAGGCGAAGAATGGAGGGAGAGGATAGCTTCATCCCTCTTTTCAAAAATTCCGGCCTTTTTTGAAGTGGAAACGGGCAGCTTGGATCCTTCGTCCCTGCTTTTGGCAGGCTGGGCGAGGGAAAAATTCGGGCTTCCTACAAAGTTCAGGCAGTCACCCTCTTACTCTTCTTCGGTTTCCAAAGTCGTTTTCGGAGCTCCGGGATGGCAAGTTTGCATAAAAGAGGCCCAAGGAGGGGGGGCTTTTGAAATCCAGGACGGCCAAAGGTCCTTCAAGGCTCCTAAGAGGGCCTGGGGGACGGAAGATTTTCTAATAAGGCAGATGGAGCTTTTGCCCCCCGATCCCCTTTACTTTAAAAGCTTGGACTTTGAAGCCCTGGGGGCGAAAGATGTCGGCTGAAAGGGAGATCGAAGTCTGGAAAGGCGAAACGCTGGGGACGGCGGTGGCGTCCGAAATCCTCCTGGACACCCACCGCATCCTAAACCGGCAGGGGCGCGCCTCATGGCTGGTGTCTGCGGGAAGGGACGGGGAAAAAGTGGCGCGGGCCATTTCCGCAAGCCCCCTTTTAAATGGGCTCGAACTAAAAAGGCTCTACCTTTTCTTTGCGGACGAAAGGTTTTCAAAAGATCCGGAGCTTTTGAACTTCAACCAGCTTTCCCCCTTCCTGGATGTTTTGAAAGGCTGGGGGATGCCACAGGAAAACATCATCCCCTTCCCCCAGCTTTCTTCTCCGGAAGAAAGCGCAAAAAAATACGAAAGGGAAATTTACAGGCTGGGTTTTGAAGGAGGGTGCAGCATAGCCTGGCTCTCCTGCGGGCCGGACGGCCACGTGGCCTCCCTTTTTCCTGGAAAAATGCGCGGAAGGGGCCTGACTACATGGGAGGAAGACTCGCCTAAGCCCCCTTTGCGCCGCATGAGCGTCACTATGGGCTTTATAAGGAAAAGTTTGGAAGTTTTTTTGGTTGCGGCCCAAAAGGAAAAAAGGGAAATAGCGGAAAAGGCCGTAAGGATTTGGGACGACCCCCTTATCCCCGCGACATTTTGCCAGGGAAGGGAAAAAAGCGCATGGCGCTTTTCCTCCCTTACTCTTCCGCAAACTTTTTGATTTCTTCTTTCGTGCCGTAAGAGCTCTGGGCCCCCTCCCCAAGGGCCGAAAAAGCCGAGGCAAAAGACGCCAGGCGGGCCGCATCCGCAAGGGCCATCCCGGATGCCAGCCCGGCCAAAAGGGAGCCGGCGAAAGAATCTCCGCAGCCTGTAGTGTCTTTTGGCGAAACCCGCTTGGAGGGAATTGGATAGGCCTTGCCTTCTTCCAAGGCCACGCTCCCTTTAGAGCCCAAAGTAATTACGACCGCCGGCAAGCCCCTCTTTTTCAGCATTTTGGCGGCCGTGCCCCAAAGGAAGCTGTCCGGGGAAGAGGGGAGGGGCTTGTTGCCCATCACATCCTTGGCCTCTTCCTCGTTTACTATGACTACGTCCGCCCCCCGGGCCATATCCAAAGAGGGGGAGGGGGGCATTGGGGAGACGTTCAGGACTTTTATGGGGCCTTCCACTTCCCTTAGGGCCTTTTCCACGGTTTCCACCGGAACTTCGAGGCAAAACCCCAAAGCGTCCAAAGAGGAAAGGTCGGCCTTCACTTCTTCCAGGTATCCTTCATCCAGGCTGCCGTTGGCGCCGGGATTGACCACTATCTCGTTTTCGCCCCTAGGATCGACCATAATGAAGGCGCTGCCGGATTCCGGGCCCTTGCGGATGATTTTTTGCGTTTCCACTCCGGCTTCCGCAAGCTTTTTTATCAGCCACTCGCCCCTCGGGTCTTCGCCGACCTGCCCGAACATTTCGGACTCCATCCCTAGAAGCGCGGCCTGGACGGCTTGATTAGAGCTTTTCCCCCCGGGGCGCACGTTCATGGCAAAAGCCTTTACGGTGCTTCCGGGCTCGGGGAAGGCGGGAAGGGAAAAAGAGTAGTCCGCATTCATAGATCCGAAAGCGCCTACCTTTTTTCCCTCTTTTAGCATGTCAAAAAGAGAAGATTCCATTTTTCCCCTTTCTAGGCCGGGCCTACGCTCTGCCTGTGAACGTAACTGGCTTCGACTTTCCTGTTTTCTGTACTTTTCCCCTCCATGGCCCTTTGTAGGCTTTCGGAGGCCATAAGTCCCATCCTCCCTACGGGAGCCTCTATCGAGGAGAGGGAGGGGGAGAGGAGCTCTCCTATAGACACGTGGTCAAAGGATATCACGCTCACCCCTCCCCGGCCGATTGGAAGGCCCCGGGAGCGCAGGCAAAGGTAAAGGGCCAAGGCATCCGGGCCGTAGCCTGCGATCACCGCTTTTACCCCTTCGGAAAGCAGGGACTCCAAAATGCTTCCCACTTTTTCGCATCTTCCTTTGAACCCCAGGCTTTCTTCGGAAGGAGGGCGCGCCATGAAGTTGGCATAGGAAGACATTATGGAAATCTCGGTCCTAGCGCAGATTTTCACCGCCCCCGCGCCAAAAACCTGCGGAGCCTCCTTTTCCAGGACGCCCAGGTAGTTTTGGAGGATGGGAAGCTTTGTTTCAGGGCCCGGCATGTAGCCCACCTTTTCGTGCCCGTGGCGCCGGAGGTCTTCAAGCGCCGCCCTTATCGCTTCGGACACGTCCTGGTTTATGGAGGGATTTTGCGGATGCTCCAAAAAGGTGTTCAAAAAGACGCACGGGACCCCTGAAAGGCCGGAAGTGCCGAGGGGCGCCGGGAAAAAGGAGGAAAGGATGGCCAGGCCGTCCACCCTCTGGGAAATAAAGGAAGAGATGTATGAGCGCTGCATCAAAGGATCTGCGAAAGTGGTGCCTATCATGGTCAGGTACCCCCTCCTGAACAGATCGTCCTTTATCGTCTGCGAAAGGAGGGCATGGTAGCTGCTCGTCATATCGGGCACAAGAAGGCCGACCAGGCGCGTGCGCTCCAGCCTCATGGCCCTGGCGAAGGCGGAAGGGATGTAGCCTAGTTCGCTTATAGCCGCCTCGACCCTTCCGCGGGTAGCCGGATCGACGCCCTTTCTTCCGCTAAGCACCCTTGAAACAGTAGAGATGCTCGTCTGCGCGAGCATGGCCACGTCTTGTATCTTGGCCCGATTCCGTTCCATCTTCCGGCCTTCGCCTACTGCCTTTTGACTTCTTTGCCGCCTTTTTCCCACTCGGTGTGGAAGGATCCTTCCTCGTCGGTCCTCTCATAGCCGTGCGCCCCGAAGTAGTCCCTCTGGGCGCCTATGAGGTTGGCCGGAAGGGGGTGGTGAAGCTCGTCCAAGTAGGAAAGCGCCGAATCCAAAACGGCGCATGGGACTTCTCCGAGGATCCCCCTCGCCACCACCCTCCTCATGGACTGCCCGTTTTCTTCCTCCATCGCTTTGAAGGCCGGATCGGCCATGAGGGAGGCAAGCTCCGGATCCTTTTTGAAGGCGGAATGAATCTTGGGAAGGAAGCTGGAACGGATTATGCAGCCGGCTTCCCAAATTTCCGCGATCTTGGCGGCATCCAGCGCCCAATCGTATTTTTTGGAGGCGCGGAGGAGAAGATCAAACCCTTGGGCGTAAATGGAGGCGAAGGCTAAGTAAAGCGCCTGCATCGCCTCTGAAGAATCCACAGAAATCCCGGGCCCCTTCGGTTCGGCTTTGAAGGCCGAACGCAGATCCGATTCGGAAGAGAAGATTCTTTCAAACACGGCCTCCCCGATAGAGGGCACGGAGCATCCCAGCTCGAGGGCCGAAAGCACGGTCCAGGTCCCCGTCCCGTTCATCCTGGCCCTGTCCCTCACTACCTCCACAAAACTCTTCCCGGTCTTTTCGTCCTTGTGCTCCAGCACTTTGGCGCTGATTTCTATAAGGTAGCCGTGCAGATCCGCCTCATCCCACCTTCTGAAAATTGCGGAGCACTGATCGGAAGGGAAGCCTTCGCGGCGGAAAATGTCGTAAACTTCGGCTATCGCCCCCATGAGCGCGTACTCTATGCCGTTGTGC
>JAFYJT010000025.1 GCA_017537945.1 Aeriscardovia sp. | reverse complement strand
TTGTACCCCGCATATCCGGCTATGGCCAGGAGCAGGGGGAGGAGGAAGAAGAGGAACGCCAGGGGGAGCCTTCCGCCCGTAAGGGGGAGGCGGTCTTCTTGGGCCCCGTTGAACACTATGAAGGAAGAAGCGTCCACAAGGCCCGAAGGGGAAGAAGAAGAAATGTTAGAAGGCTTGCCAGAAGACCAGTCCAAAGCGACTTTGAAGCTGGGCATAGGCCCATAGGCCCCCTCTGGGAGCTTTGCTTCCTTTACCGTGTAAGTGCCGTCAGCCAGGCCCCACATCCTAAACAGGCCGTCCCCGTTGGTCGATTTGAAGTCATAGGGAGTAGAAGAGTAGGAGTAAGGGGGGTTGCCGTCTAAAGAGGGGGCAAGGTAGTCCCCGTAGTATTGGCTGCCCTTTGTATCGTTTTGGACCGTAAACTCCGCCCCCTTGGCATTTTGCCCGCTTAAAAGCTGGTTTTGGAACCAGATGCCGGTCAAAGCCGAACTCTGCTTGGCGTTGGGCGTCAAAGGGCCGGTGCCGTTGGAGTTTACGGTAAAAGCCAAAGTCGAGGGGGAAAGGTCGAAATTCGGCTCTCCGGCCCCGGAAAGGGTCGAAGCTTTTACGTACCCAATTTCGGAAACTGCGTGGCTGGGAGCGGAAAGAACCGTCCAGGGATAGGAAATTACGAGATCGGAAGCATTTGGGGATTTCTGCGAAAGGTATTGCAAATCCTGGGAAGTCAGCAGCACGGCAACGCTTCCTCCTTCTGCAACGCCCGAAGGATCGGGAAGCGAGCTTAGCGCAACGCCATTTATATCCATCCCCTTCACGGCGGCCTGGGAAGAGGTATCGTCCATGTAAAAGGCCAAAGAGTAAGAGGAGGACTCCATGTCGCTTATTTGGGATTTGTCAGGAAAAGCGGCTTCGGCTTCAAATTCCATTGGGACGCCCAAAGTGGCGGTGATATTCGAGCTTTCAATTTTTCCGCTACTCCCCTTTACGCCTGCCTCCGAGAGGCGTACGGCGGGAGGCGCGGGCACGGGGAGGGGGGTGGAAAGGCAAGGGGCGGAAGAAGAGAAGGTAGCAGAGGAACTGGTGGTGCTGGACTGGGAGTAGATGCAGCCTCCCACAGAGCTTGAGAGGCTGAGGGGGAACGTCACTTCGAACATGTCGTAGCCTATGGGGGTGCTGCCGTATCCCCACAGTCCCGGATCGTCTACGGCGGATCCCGTCCAGCTTCCGTTCCACGAAACGGTCAGGGAAGCGGGGGTCAAAGTGTATCCCCCGTATCCCGTAGGCCCTGAATAAGGCAGGCCGGTGTTGGAGGAAGAAGCGCCCGAGAAAGAGGGCGAGAAAAGGGAAGTGACGTTGGCGCCCGTAGCGAGATCGGTCACTGTGGCCTCGTCCGCATCTACCGAATACTGATCTAGCTTGGGAAGCGAAGGCTGGGCGTCTTCGTAGTCCTCCAGCGTTGTGGCCTCCCCGCTTTTCAATGTGCTCCAAAGGGTGTCTACTACGTCCCCGTTGTACTGGAAGGCCCACCCGGGGACAAGCATGGAAATGGAGGAGGTTCCAGATTTATACAACGTAGAGGGATCCGGGTCGTTTTGAGACATTCCTTCGACTGCAAAGCACTGGGTAGAGCTTTGCCCTTTTAAGGTAAGCGGGCCTGAATCGGAGACGGCGCTGCTGAACTGTACGACGGCGCACACCTCCGCCATTTTCCCTTCCGGAGCCGTCACCTTTACCGGAACCTCAATGTTGAGGGTGGTGTAGGCCCCCAGGTTGGAACCCAAGGCATACTGTATGGTCATGGTCCTGCTGCTTGAAGTGTCGGGAATTGCCAATACCCCGTCCTGGTCCACATGGAAGGAAGAGGGATCTAGGTGGGCATTGGGGGCCCCGGTCAAGGTCACGGTAGCAACTATTCCTTCGCCCGGAACGATGCTGTTTATGTTTCCTGACGCACTCGTCTCCCCGGGTCCTGTTTCCACGCTAAAGTCCAGGCCTATGGTAGATCCCGCGCTAAAGACCTGGGTCGCATAGTTCCCTCCGGCGTCCGTACCCGTGCTTTCCTGGTATCCTACCTCATGTCGCTTTTTGCCCTGGCCCTGATAGAAACTCAAGGAGGGGAGGTTGGTTTTTATAGCGTACGCCCTCTGGGTAATGCCTATAAGGTTCAGGGAATTTATTTTGCCGCTTTCCACCTTCATTGAAGAAAGCTGCTTGCTTTCTATCTGATCCAACGAATAGTTCACGGAATATACGTCCGATTCAGAATTTGTGCCCGGAGGGATGAGGGCCGGATCCTCCCAGATGACGTTGGAAGCGGTATAGGAAAGGGAGTTCCAAATATAAGTGGGGGCAAGCGTGTAAGTCTTTCCGGACGTGGCCTTGTTCCAAGAAGCCTGATACTGATCCTGCCAGCTTTTTCCCGTCATTGATTCAGGGAAAGAAGAAGGGTAGACCAACTGCCCTGTGGACTTGTTTTTCATAACGATTATTTGTATTGAAAAAATCCTTGCCAGGGGCGCCCCGTTTATCAGCCCCACATCCCCGTCGTCGGCATTTATCATGCCCTCCACCTCGTTTTCAATTTCCGTCTCCGCGGAAGGGGCTATGGTTATCCCCTTTCCCTGAAGGAAGGAAACTACCCCCTGAGGGGTGACTTCGGGGCTGTCGGGGCTTTCCGGGTTGGAAAGGTTCAAGAGGTTGTTTGCGGCAAAGGTCAGGACTTCTCCGCTCCAGTCCTTCCCGAAAGAGGAAGGGATGGCCTCCAAAGAAGAGGGTCGCGCCTTCACCGTCTTGGAGGCGAAGGGGGAATAGGGAAGCGAAGAGGAAGAGGAAGAGTAAAACCCCCGGGCTTCAACGCCCCCCCTTTTTCCTTTTCTTCCGTTCCCCGGCTTCCTTGAAAGGGAGGCCTGGCGTTTGATAGGGAGGGAAGGGGAGGCCTGGCGGCGATCCGCAGAAGGGGCGGGAGAGGCATCGGCCCAGGCCGCGCCCCCAATGAAAAAACTTCCGGCAAAGATTACCGAAAGGAATAAGGACAAGGCTTTTTTAAGCAATTACCTACCCCCCCCGGCCCTACTTATACTTGTAGACGTGCTAAATGATTGTAGCAATGGTACGAAACGACTGAAAAAAATATTCGCGGCAGTGGCGTGCCTGTCCCTCCTGGCCGGCATAACGGCTTTTACGGGCGGGGGAAAGGCATGGGCTTCTGCCGTGCCCTCTCCAGGCTCCATTCCCGCCGTCCCTGCGGCCAAGGGGGACTACAATCCCTTCAATGAGACCCTGAAAGGGGCGCAGGGCTCTCAGCTTGGGCTTTACTATGATTTTGAAGTCAAAGGGGCTTATTACCAGACTTCAATGAAGCCCTTCCCATTTATGGAGCTGAAATTCTCCCCGGGAGCCGTTACGGTCTATTACCTGGGCTCCCCCAACGACTTTTCAGGAGGCGCTGACGAAACGACTCCCTTTGGAAACCAAGACACGGAATTCGGGGTGGATCTCGATTTTTGCCCCCTTTCGGCATCGTTTTCCAATTATGTGCCGAGCTGCCTGGACGGGCAATGGGTCTATACCCTCCCCTCCACTGGTACTGGTACTGTAAGTTCCTACACTTTTCAGGTTTCCCCGGGTTACAGGCTTAGGCTGTATTACCCTTTCAACACCTTTCTTGCCAGCTACGGGAAAAGCGGCGGAAGCCTCAACTTCGACCCTGTGACTTTCAACTCCGCTTACATGGCCGACGATGGCGAGGTAGGTGTAAATACCGGAAAATTCACTTCGTCTTCTAACAACGCGGGAGGAAGCACCAACTATTTTGAAGATTACGGATCCGGGTTTAACGAAGTAGATGCAGGCGACGAAGAAGTCGAGTTTAAAAACGGGGCCAAACTGGACTTCGACCCTTCCTCAGGCACTTTCAACCTTCAGGGCGGATCTTCCACTTCTTCCTCTTTGAAAATAATTTCAGCCTCCACGGGGAAAGTTTTAGATACCCTCAGCCTTTCCCAAAGTGCGCGGCAGCTCCCCTTTGCCCCAGGAAATAGGATTGAAATCTCAACTGATTCCTCAAACCCCATAGTAGGAGCGCAAAACACCTTCTCGGGAAATTCCATTGCCGCTTCAAAGCTGGAGGAAGGGGGATGGGACCTTTCCGGAAACAATACCGTCGTAAACCGCTATGATTCCGTCCAACTCGATTGGCAGCCTGACGTTTCCGAACTCCCCCTTTACCGCTACATGCTCTTCAAATACCTCGGATCTTCAGATTTCAACTCCCTCAGGACCCGTTGCCCCTCGTTCTTCTCCTGGCTTATGAATGACCCTATGGCGCTTAGCCAGTTCCTTACTTCTGGCTACGCTTGCACTTCCACAATAGGCGGAATGGGGGCCTATTTCTGGGGAGACGAAGAAAACCCCGCTTCGGAGCTTTCTGCCCTTGAGATATGGTCGAAAATATGGAAGAAGTACCCGGCCTCGCGGGCAGGGGAAAACCTTAAAATCGCGGTGGCCGTGGCCCTGGATTTTTCCCATAACGTCATAGGCTGGATGTCCCAAAAGGCGATAAACCCCGTGGGGCGCTACGAAATCTATGCAAAGGCTTTTAAGGACGGCACCCTCATAGGGACTTTCGGGGACTACAGCACCCAGATGCTAAGAGACGTAGTCGACGACAGGGTAAGCAACACGGGGCTGGAATGGCTAAGGGACTTTGTGTTAAACCATGCTACGGTTTACACCAACCCGAGTTTTACGTACAAGGGCTACTCAGTGGCGCGCTACCGTTTCTACAGCCCTTACGGGTTTGTGCAGGATGGAGGGTTCTACGGCCCGGACGCCACCATATGGAACCTGCTGCGCTACGCGGGGGTGTGCGGATCGCTTTCCAAGATGAGCGTCTTCATCCTCAACGCCCTAGGAGAACCCGGGCTAAACGAGGGGCAGGCCCGCCAGGGGCAGGCACCTACGGCCTACTCAGTAGTACATTGCGCCTATATCTATTTCTACATCAACAGCCAGTGGGAGCTCGGATACCGCATTGCCGGCTGGAAGTCTACAGGCGGCCTCCATTCAACCCTTCCCCTTATGTTCAACGGAACGCAGCTGAACGAAGACCAATTCACAAAAGGCGAGTCATACTTTTTGGACTTCCAGGCCGAAGAGGCCATGGGGCTGGGGAATTGGGGAAGCGCCGAGACGGACGCAAGCAAGGCCGTATCCGTTGCGCCCAACAACCTTAGGGCATGGCAGACCTACATAGAAGTTTGCAACCACCTGGGCAAGACCCAGGGGCTGAAAGAGAAAATACAAAACGAGTTCGAAAGCCTCTCTGCAAACAACCAGCCTTACAGCGGGGGCCTGAATTACGACAATATCATCTCCAGCCTGACTTCCCAGATAAAGTCTTGATTCCGCCCCTTTGAAATGAGGAGGGGAGCTTCAATCTGGGGCTGCAGGCGGCAATTTAAAATTTCATTGTAATCCGGAGCCGGCGCCTTTGGCTCATCCCGGCGCCCCGCCCTTTTTGGCAGCGCTTTTTAAGTTCTTCACCCCTATGGCGCTTAAATCGGCAATACGCCCTTTTATGCCGCCTAAGCTGCGCCTTAAATGAAGGGCGAAAGAGTAGGGGGCCTTAAAAAACAGCAAACAAAAAGGCCCCCGAAGGGGCCGGTCAAACCAAGCAAGGCCCTACTCTTTTTTGCCTTCCTCTTCGTCCCTCTTGTGCGTCCTAAAGAAGGGGAAGGGGGTCTCGTTGTAGACCGGCTCTATCTTGTAGGGCGTCTTCTTGAGGCAGGCCAGGACGGATCTGGAATTAAAATCCCTGCCTTCCACCGTGGCAATCCCGCTGTTCAAGTCCACCGTGACTTTGCTCACGCTGGGGACGGCCTTTATCTTCTCCGTTACGGTGTCTGCGCAGCTCTGGCACTTCATTCCCGTTATTTGGAATCTCTTTTCCATTTCAATCTCCTTCTTTGGTTCGTTCAACAAAGTTCCGCCCCTTTTTAATTCCACTTTTTAGGCCTGTGGAACCGGCGCAGCCTCAATGCGTTCAAGACTACGCACACCGAGCTCATCGACATGCACGCGGCCGAAATCATGGGGTTAAGCAGGGGGCCTCCGAAAAGGAACAGGATCCCCCCGGCTATCGGCACGCCTATGAGGTTGTAGAACAACGCCCAAAAGAGGTTTTCTTTGATGTTGTTCATCGTGGCCTTTGAAAGCTCTATGGCCGTAGGGACGCCCATAAGATCCGACTTCATAAGGACGATGTCGGCCGAAGAGATGGCGACGTCCGTCCCGGAGCCGATGGCGATTCCCACGTCTGCCTGGGAAAGGGCCGGGGCGTCGTTTATTCCGTCCCCCACCATCGCCACCCTCTTGCCCTCCTTTTGGAGGGAGGAAACTATGCCGATTTTTCCCTCGGGGAGCACTCCTGCAAAGACCTCGTCCACGCCTACTTCCTTTGCCACCCTGTCGGCCGTCCTTTTATTGTCCCCCGTAATCATGACGGTTTTGATCCCCATGGACTTTAGGGCTGAGATTGCGGCCTTGCTGGTGGGCTTCACCGAGTCTTTTACCCCCATAAGGGCTATGAGGGAAGAGGCGTCCGAAAGGAAGAGGAGGGTGCAGCCTTCGTCGGCCATTTCTTCGGCCGCCTTCTGCGCGACCTGGGAAACGGGGATTCGGTTTTCCTCCATCAGCGCGAAGCTTCCTACGAGGTAGCTTTTTCCTGAGACTTTGGCCCAGACCCCCTTTCCGGAGATTGCGCCAAACTCTTCGGCCTCTTCAGGGGCGCCCAGCCCCCTTTTTTCAGCTTCTTTGGCTACCGCTTTTGCAATAGGATGCTCGCTTCCGGCCTCCGCCGCGGCAAATATCTTTAAAATTGCCTCTTCATCGAGCTCCGAAAAGTTGCGTATTCCGCTGACTTCAGGCTTGCCGGAAGTTATGGTTCCCGTCTTGTCAAAAGCGACCGCCGTGAGCTTGTAGGCCTTTTCCAGGCTCTCGCCGCCCCTGATAAGGACGCCTTCCTCGGCCCCCCTGCCCGTCCCCACCATTATGGCCGTAGGTGTGGCGAGCCCCAAGGCGCAAGGGCAGGCTATGACCAAAACCGAAATTGCCACCGTGAGGCCGAAAAGCCAGTTTTGCCTTCCTACAAATATCCACAAAATCCCAACGATTACGGCTATTGATATGATGACGGGCACAAAGAAGCCGGAAATGGTGTCCGCCAGGCGCGCTACCGGGATTTTTGCAGACTGCGCCTGCTCTACGAGGGAAATTATCTTAGACAGCTCCCCGTCGGAAGCCGACTTCTCCACTTCCATGGTAAAGCTTCCTGAAGAATTGAGGCTGGCCCCTATTACGCTGTCCCCCGGGGCTTTTTCGATCAAGGCCGATTCGCCCGTAATCATAGATTCGTCTACCTGGGAGGATCCGGAAAGGATCTTGCCGTCCGCAGGGACTTTCTCCCCGGGCTTTACCAAGAGGATGTCGCCTGGCTTTACTTCGGAAAGGGGAATTTGTTTTTGGCGCCCATTTTCAAGGAGGGTGGCCTGGGCCGGAGAAAGATCCATGAGGCGGTTTATGGCTTCCCCCGCCTCCCTCTTGCTCCGGGTCTCAAAGAACTTTCCCAACGTGACAAGGCAAAGTATGACGGCTCCGGACTCAAAGTAGAGCTTTCCGCTCCACTGCCTTTGGCCGGCCAGCACCAGCGCGGTGGCCACTATGGAATAGACGAAGGCCGTTCCCGAACCTAGGAACACAAGAGAGTCCATGTTAGGGTGCCCCTTTATAAGGGTGGAAAACCCTATGGCGTAAATCTTCCAGTTTATGCCTACTACTGCCGCGCAGAGCACGAGCTGCACGACGGAGAAAGGAATGGCGGCCGAGAGCCAGTAGGGCAACGGGCCGTAAAAAGCCATGTACAGCAGGCATGCGCATAAGGCCGCCGAGACCCAGAAGCGGATTTGAAGGTTTTTAAGCTCCTTTTTCTTCTCGGCCTTTTTTGCGGCCAGGGCCTTTGAAGCCTCCCCTATGGGCTTCGCTTCGTAGCCGGCGTCCTTGACCTTCTTTTCTATATCTTCCCCCGATGCCAAATTGGGGTCGAAGGTCACGTTCATTTTTTCGGTAGCGAGGTTTACCGATACCGAGCTTACGGCTGGGAGCGATCTTACGGCTTTTTCTACGGTCTGCGCGCACGAGGCGCACACCATCCCCGAGATTCCGAAGGTTTCCTGCCTTTCAGCATCCGCAGCCATCCTTCCCCCTTTCGCATCCGCACCCGGCCGGGCTTCCCTTTGTTCCTGCCTGGGCAATTTTTTCTTCCAGGGCCTTTTTTACTTCCTCGGCGTCTTCCTTTGTCAGCGGGCACTCCCTTATGAGGCTTATCAGCATGGCCTTCTGGTCGCATCCGCACGTCTCTTGGGCAAGCTCGCATGCCCTGCCCTCGACGCACTCCTCTTCCCCCTTTTTGGGCCTGTACTCAAATTTCGCGCCTTTTTTCTCGGCTTCTATGAAGCCCTTGTTTTTCAATCTGGACAGGTAGGTCTTGCAAGTGGAAGGGGACCATCCAAATCTCTCCCCGCATTTTTCACACACTTCCGACGAAGTGAGGGGGGACTTCCACAAAAGGGACATCACTTTCCACTCGCAGCCTGAAATAACGCACTTGCAGGACCTCATGTAAAGATGATAACACATTTTGTCTACATTTGTAGACAATCTTCCAATCCCTCCGCCAGGAATAAATCGGGCCCATATCAAGTTGTTCTTACTCAGAAGAAAGGCATGCTTATATGAGTGACGAAAAACTGACGAACCTGTCCCAAAAAGTGCTGGGAGACGCAATTCAGGACGCCTCGGCCGCGGGAAATCCGCAGGTGACCCCCCTGCACCTTTTAGATTCCCTCCTCAGGATGGACAACGGCCTGGCAAAAGGGATTTTGGAGGCGGTCAAAGCCGACCCTAAAACCATAGGCACACAGGTGAGGAACGCCCTGGCCTCTTTGCCCAGGGCCACGGGGGGAAACGGCAACCCCACCGCGTCCGCGGAGCTTAACCAGGTTTTGACGGACGCGGGCCAAGTTATGGCCAAGTGCGAAGACGAGTACGTGTCTACAGAGCACCTTTTGGCGGCCCTGGCCGCAAGCCAGGGGAAGGCCGGGGAAATTTTGAGGTCTGCGGGCGCAACGAAGGAGGCCATTTTAAAGGCCCTGCCGGGCGTCCGCGGGGAAGGGCACGTCACCAGCCCGGATGCGGAAGAAAACTACAAGGCCCTTGAAAAGTATTCTACGGACCTCACCAAGGCCGCATCCGAAGGAAAGCTTGATCCGGTTATAGGGAGGGATCAGGAGATAAGGCGGGTCATGCAGATCCTCTCCCGCCGCACCAAAAACAACCCCATCCTCGTGGGGGAGCCCGGAGTGGGCAAGACGGCCGTAGTGGAAGGCCTTGCGCAGAGGATTGTTGCAGGGGACGTGCCCCTTACCCTCAAGAACAAAAAGCTCATTTCCTTGGACCTTTCGGCCATGGTGGCCGGAGCCAAATACAGGGGGGAATTTGAAGAGAGGCTGAAGGCCGTGCTTGCCGAAATCAAGGCCTCCGACGGCCAAATCATCACTTTTATAGACGAAATACACACCATCGTGGGCGCCGGGAACGCGGAAGGGGCGATGGACGCGGGCAACATGCTCAAGCCCATGCTTGCCAGAGGCGAGCTGCGCCTCATAGGCGCCACCACCCTGGACGAATTCAGGGAGAACATAGAAAAGGATCCGGCCCTGGAGAGGAGGTTCCAGCAGGTTTACGTGGGGGAGCCCGACGTGGAAGACACAATCACGATCCTTCGCGGCCTGAAGCAGCGTTACGAAGCCCACCACAAAGTGACGATAGGCGACGACGCGCTTATAGCCGCCGCCACCCTTTCCAACCGCTACATTACAGACCGGCAGCTCCCCGACAAAGCCATAGACCTGGTGGACGAAGCCGCAGCGCACCTTCGCATGGAGCTGGATTCTTCTCCCGAAGAAATAGACGAACTTTCCAGAAAAGTAACCCGCCTCCAAATGGAGCAGCTCCAGCTTTCCAAGAGCGAGGATGCGGCAGGAAAAGAGCATCTGGAGGAGATAAACAAGGAGCTGGCCGACGCCAAAGAAAAGCTTGCCGGCCTCCAAGCCAGGTGGAACAGCGAAAAAAGCGGGAGAAACAAGGTAGGGGAGCTTCGGGCAAAGCTCGACGCCAAAAAAGTGGAGGCCGACAAGGCGACCAGGGACGGGGACCTCGAAAAGGCCGGAAAGATCATGTACGGCGAAATCCCCGCGATCCGCAAGGAGCTCGAAGAGGCGCAAAAGGAGGCCGAGGCCTCCGCGGGGGACTCCTCCAAAGAGCCCATGGTGCCTGACTGCGTAGATGCGGAGAGCATAGCCAGGGTGGTCTCGGAATGGACCGGCATACCCGTCGGAAAGCTCACCGAGTCCGAGGATGAAAAGCTCCTGCATATGGAAGACTACCTTGGCAAGCACGTAATAGGCCAAAAAGAGGCCATACACTCCGTAAGCGACGCGGTCAGGAGGTCGAGGAGCGGCATTTCCGATCCCAACAGGCCCACGGGCTCCTTCATGTTCCTAGGCCCTACCGGCGTAGGCAAGACGGAGCTGGCCAAGGCGCTGGCGGAGTTCCTCTTCGACGACCAGAGGGCGATGGTAAGGATCGATATGAGCGAGTACATGGAGAAGGCCTCCGTTTCCCGCCTTATAGGGGCCGCCCCCGGGTACGTCGGCTACGAAGAGGGGGGGCAGCTTACAGAAGCGGTCAGGCGCAGGCCCTATTCGGTAGTGCTTTTTGACGAAGTGGAGAAGGCCGACAGGGAGGTCTTCGATTTGCTGCTCCAGGTTTTGGACGACGGCAGGCTTACCGACGGACAGGGGCGCACCGTAGACTTTAAGAACACCATCCTCATCATGACTTCAAACCTTGGCAGCGAATACATGGCCAGGCAGGACATGGATGAAGAGGCGAAAAAGAAGGCCGTGATGGATGCGGTGAAGGCGCACTTCAGGCCGGAGTTCCTCAACCGCCTGGACGACATAGTCATGTTCCACCCCCTCACCCGCCAGGATCTTCGCAAGATCGTCGACATCCAGCTCGATCAGCTCGCCCACCGCCTTTCCGACAGGAGGATCACTTTCAGCGCCACAGAGCCGGCTAAAGACTGGCTGGCCAACGTGGGCTACAGCCCGGCCTACGGCGCAAGGCCTTTGCGCAGGCTGGTCCAGACCCAGGTGGGAGACAAGCTCGCCAAGGCCCTCCTTGCAGGCAAAGTCCTCCCCTCCTCCCAAGTCATAGTCGACCACAGGGGAGAGGACGACTTCCTCACCCTCGAAGACGGCAGGGACAAAAAGATAATCCAGGTGGATTGAAACCGGCGCCCTTTTGGGGCAAAGGATGCAGGCCCGCGCTTTGGAATAATCGCGGGCTTTTTCAACTTGAAATACTGAGAGCGCGCCGGGAGGGTCCCGGCGCCAAAAGAAGGAGGATGCGCGATGGGGCGCTCGGTTGGAATAGATTTAGGCACCACCAATTCCTGCATTGCAACTCTTGAAGCAGGGCAGCCTACGGTGATAGTGAACTCCGAAGGGCAGAGGACCACCCCCTCTGTAGTGGCTTTCGCCAAGAACGGGGAAATTTTAGTCGGGGACGTGGCAAAGAGGCAGGCGGTTACCAATGTGGAGCGCACCATTTCCTCCGTCAAGCGCCACATGGGGACCGACTGGACCGTGGAAATAGACGGCAAAAAGTGGACGCCCCAGGAGATAAGCGCCCAAATCCTTATGAAGCTTAAAAGGGACGCCGAGGCGTACTTGGGAGAGCCCGTGACCGACGCCGTCATCACTTGCCCCGCCTACTTCAACGACGCCCAGAGGC
>JAFYJT010000024.1 GCA_017537945.1 Aeriscardovia sp. | reverse complement strand
TTGCCTTCAAAAGCGGGATCGGTGCCGAGGGAAAGGTAGGCGTCCACGAGCTGGAACTGCCGATCGCTTCCGGGTTCGGCATTCTTGGCCATTTGCCAGAACCTCTTGTCCGCCTCTTCTAGCATCTTCCCCCTTTTGTCGGCGGGGACGTATTCGCGCACCGCTATAAGGAGGTTCTTAAGCATGGTTCTGAAGACTGTAGACTGCGTCTCGGTTTCAAGCTGCGAAAATGTGACTTCCACAAACTTTTCCGCCGGGTACTCCCCGTCACGGGTCATATCCCAAAGGGCCAGGCAGGTTATGGCCCGGGCGAGCGGATCTTCAAAATCGGCTATATGCCCCTCCAGGAAAGAAAGGGAAGCGGGGTCGAAGCGCAGTTTGGCATAAGTAAGGTCTTCGTCGTTTATAAGTATGAAGTCAGGCCTCTGCTGCCCTTCCAGGTCGAAGAGCTCGGTCTCATTTTCCGGCTGCACTTCGGCATCGAACATGCACTCGCGCTTCACTTTGCCCTTGTCCAGATTGTAGAAGCCTATTTCAATCCTGTGAGGCCTAAGCACGCCGTTGCCGGCGGAAGGCTTTTGCTGGATTTTAAAGCTGGTGATGATGCCCTTTTCATCCGTCTCCATTTTTGTGGCCAGGGTATTGATTCCGCTGGTTTTCAGCCACAGCTGCGCCCAGGAATTCAAATCCCTCCCGCTTGAAGTGTTAAGTTCGGAAAGAAGGTCGTGGAGGGTGGCGTTCGAATAGGCGTGGGCGAGGAGGTAGGCATGTATGGCCCTGAAGAAGTTTTCCCTCCCCACATAGGCCACCAGCTGCTTTAGGACGGCCGCCCCCTTGGCGTAGGTGATGCCGTCAAAGTTGACTTCGGTATCGGAAATATCGTTTATTTCGGCCACTATCGGATGCGTGGTAGGAAGCTGGTCCTGCTCCTGCCCCCAATTCTTTTCCCCGCATGCGAAAGTCGCCCACTCGTCCTTCCACTCGGTGGCCTCCGCGGCGCACAGGGTCGACATGAACTCGGCGAAGGACTCGTTAAGCCAGAGATCGTTCCACCACTTCATCGTGACAAGGTCTCCGAACCACATATGGGCCAGCTCATGCAGGATGGTCGTCACCCTCCTGTCCTCCAAGGCTTTGGAAACCTTGGATTGGAATACGTACGAGTCCCTGATGGTGACGTTGGCTATATTCTCCATCGCCCCGGCGTTGTACTCCGGGACGAAAACCTGATCATACTTTTCATAGGGGTAGGGGATTCCCCAGCACTGCGCGTAGAAGTGGAAGCCCTTATCGGTCTCATCGAAAAGATAAGAGGCGTCCTTGGCCAGGCTCTCCTTTATAGACTGCCTGCAGTAAAGGCCCAAGTCCATATGCTTTCCGGCGATCAGGCGCGTGGCCTTCCAGCTGGCGTAAGGCCCTGCCACGAGGGAAGTGAGGTATGTAGACATCACGGGCGTAGTCTTAAACGTCCACCTGTCAATGCTCTCCACCACTTCGGAACTCGTGCCTTTCTCGGTATTCCTGTCCAAAGTGACCCTGTCGGAGGGCTTGGTAGTGGAAAGCACAGTCCAGGAAGTAGGGGCGTCCACTACGAAGTTGAAGGTGGCCTTGATATCCGGCTGATCGAAGCAGGCGTACATCCTCCTGCAGTCCATCACTTCAAACTGGGAGTAGAGGTAGACTTTCGAATCGGCGGGATCTACGGATCGGTGAAGGCCCTCCCCCGTGTGGGAGTAAGGGCAAAAAGCCTTCACGGTCACAACATTGTGATCGGAAAGCCCCGTAAGGCTGATCCTGCCTTCCTGCACGGCGGTTTCAACCTCCACGGCCTCGCCGTTCAACTCTATCGAGACGACTTTTTTAGCTATCAAATCCAAAAAGACGGACGGCTTTAGCGCGTCGAACTTTATGGTGGACTGGGAGAAGAAGAATTCCTCTCCGCGGGCAATATCTATATAGACCTCGTACGAGACGTTCTTCACGGCTTCAGACCTTGCCGCCGCTTCTACCCTTGTCAAAGTCATTCCTGGCATTTTCACTCCTTTTATTCGCTAAAAACGAGTTATCTTACTGACCCGACCGAACTTACGGCTGGAATGATTATGGGCTTCCTCTGGGTATTCTTCCCCAGGTATGCGCTTAGGCTGCGCTTCAGCTCTTGCTCTAGCTTCTTTGTGCTTTTCTCTCCTCCCTGCATTCCCGCTTCCGCCGCTTCTGCCGCTATAGCTTGGATTTTCTTCAGATCTATTTCCCGCTGGAGCAGCGGGCTGGCCGAAACGCTGACTTCCCCTACAACTCTACACTTCCTGAGGTCCACCGGCACGAATGCGGAAATATACCCGTCAGTGCTCAGCTGCCTTCTCTTTTCCAGCTCCTCTTCCGACACTTCCCCTACGCTCGATCCGTCAACGTACACGTACTGGCAGGGGACGGAGCCCACGATGGAGGCCTTGGACTTGTACAAATCCACTACGTCCCCGTTCCTGGCCAAAATCACGTTCTCAGGATCCACGCCCGTCTTTATGGCAAGGAGCCCGTTTGCCAGCTGGTGGCGCGCTTCTCCGTGGATTGGCATGGCGTTTTTGGGCTGGACTATGTTGTACATATAGAGAAGCTCGCCCTCGTCCGCATGGCCGGAGACGTGTATGGACGCGTTGTCCCTGTTTACCACCCTGGCCCCCAGGTCGACAAGCTTGTTTATGATGCCGTAAACTTCCTTCTCGTTTCCAGGGATAAGGGAGCTTGCCAGGATCACTGTGTCGTCCTCGCCCACTTCTATGTCCCTGTGCTCCCCGTTGGCGATCCTCCCCAGGGCCGCGAGAGGCTCTCCCTGGGATCCGGTGCAGACGTAGACAAGCTGGTCGTCCCTGTATTTTCCTACGTCCTTGATGTCCACTACGGCATCTTTGGGGAGCTTAAGATAGCCGAGGTCGGATGCGATCTGCATGTTCCTTACCATGCTTCTTCCAACAAACACCACATGCCTGTGGTACTTGCAGGCGATGTCGACTACCTGCTGGACCCTGTGCACGTGGCTGGAAAAGCTCGCTACCACAATCTTTCCCTTGGCCTGGGAAAAAGCCAGATCCAGGGCGGGGGCGACCGAAATCTCGGGCTTGACGAACCCGCTCACTTCCGCATTCGTAGAATCCATCATCAACAGATCTACGCCTTCTTCGCCTTCCTTGGCGAACTCCCTCAGGTTCGTAAGGCGCTTGTCCAAAGGGAGGGGGTCTATCTTCATGTCCCCCGTATCGATAATTTTTCCGGCAGGCGTCTTTACTACTACCGCCAAAGCGTCCGGAATGGAGTGCGTCACGGCTATAAAAGTAAGGTCGAACACCCCTGCCTTAACTTCCTGGCCGTCTTTGACCTCTATGCACCTGGGCTTTAGCTTGAACTCTTCGCACTTGGCCTCCACTAACGCGAGGGTGAGCTTGGAGCCGATAAGGGGGATGTCGGGCCTCTCCCTGAGAAGGTAGGGCACGGCCCCTATATGGTCTTCGTGCCCATGGGTGAGCACCAGGGCCTGGACTTTGTCAAGGCGGGGGCGGATGTAGTCAAAATCAGGGAGGATGAGGTCTACCCCGGGCTGCTTTTCGGAGGGGAAGAGGACTCCGCAGTCTATCAGTAGGATCTGGCCGTTGTACTCTATGGTGTTCATGTTCCGGCCGATTTCACCGAGGCCCCCGAGGGCCACCACCCTCATAGATCCACGCTTATAAGCAGGGGGGGCTATCAATTCCTCATCGGGCTTTTTCTTTAGAAAATCTGACTGCTTTCTTGCTACAGGCCTCCTGCGGGGCCTGTTTGTTTTTTCCGCAGGCTGAGGCCTGGTGCTAGGTTTCTTTACCACAATTCCTTCTTTTTGGGGATTACTCGTTTTCCTGTTCGTCATTCGATCGAGCGCACAACCCCTTTGACGTGACTATTGCCTCGAGGATTTCATCCTCGCTTTTATCCTCGGCATCGATTTGTGGGTTCTCCCCATTTCTCGCAGAGACATAGTAAAGGCACGCGTCTATGTCGCTTATGTCTTTGTTCAATGCCCGGGACAGCACAAGACGGTAGATATCCAGTTGCAGGCGCTTCTCATCTATTTCTTTTCCGTCTTTTGGCACTTTGCCCGTCTTCCAGTCCACGATTGTGAGCTTGGAGCTGAGCTTGCCCCCGCCCAAATCGCCTTTAAAAACGGCATCCATCTTCGCCGTAATGGGATCAGAAATTCCGGGAACCTGCACTGTGTAGGCCTTTTCAACGCTATACACCTCGCGTGACGGCCACTCAGAAGCAAGAAAGACTTCCTGCCACCCGGCTATCTCGTCTTCATTCTTACTGTCAATCTTACACTGTTCGGCCTTGGAAGGATCTAACTGCTCGGCAGCCCACTCATGGAATTCGGTTCCGGTTTCGGCCGCTTTTTTTGACAAATGCGGCATCGGCCTGAATATAGAATCCAATTCTTTGTCAGGATTTGACATGAGTTCCTGCAATCCGGTTCCAGAAAGGCTCTTAGTTCTTTCTACGCTTCTGCCATTTTGAAATTCTGAAAGACGCAGAAGGCTTTGCGCCTTGCTTAGAAGCTTTCCGGAGCCCCATTCGCTTTCAGGTTGTTTGGAAATTAGGACTACAAAATCCCTGCTTTTTCCCAGAACGTCCCGGAAAGCCTTTTTGATTTGCAATGGCCACTCGTATTCCTCTTCCTCTGGCGCTTCAATGGAAAGTTTGAGCTGGCTTTCGAGGGCTTTTTTCAGTCTTTCGCCCGTGGAGTAGAGTGCAAACCCATGGTCTTTGGTGGAAGATGCGGCTAGTCCTCGCCCCCATTTTTCCTCTTCAGCCTCATCGGCATTTGCACAGCATTTGCCCTCCAAAATGAAGTTGACCGCATCTACCCAGAACATGCCGGTGCAAGTGGTTTTCCTTAAATTGTCTACCTTAAAGTCAGAGTTGCCTGTTATCCGGGAGACAAGTAGGAGATCGCCTTTCGTCCTTGTCATGGCCACATATGCGGTATGGGCTTCCTCGACTTCGTCATGCCGTATTTCTGCATGGCAGAGATCGTCGATACGTTTTGAAAGCTCTTTCGCACTCAAGCCAGATAAATCGTCAAAAGCCCTGCAGGCTTTACGGTAACTTTCGTCACAATCACTGAGATCAGCCCTTTTGTTCTGAGGGATTTCACTATAGGAATTGATCCATGTCCGTTTCCAAAACCTATCCCCCTTTCCCAAAAATCCTTCCTCGCGGAAGCTAAGTTCTTGTCCCCGCTTTGACACTTTCTCCATACCGACCACCGCAACCGCATCCCACTCCAGGCCTTTAGCCTGGTGAATTGTCATAAGTTCGACAATTCCATCCTTGCCCGAGACCTTCTGGTCGCGATCTTTTTTATAGTTGGAAAGCCATAATAAGAAGCCTTGGAGGGACGGAGTCCGATTGGCGGCAAGATCGGATTCATAGCTCCTAGCGGCTTCAAGAGCATCGGCCAAGGTCAATTTTTCGTATGGAAGCCTTCCTAGAAGCTCCTCTGCGATCCCTATGTCTGCATTGAAATCCAGTACGCCCCATGCAGCCGATACTGCAGCTTCTACCCCTTCTGCCGCCGCAGATTTGACGGCGTCCATATTCGCTTTAAACCTTTCAAGAATTTTGCTTTCCCCGCTCCTGCGCAATTCTTCAAGTTTTTTATCGTATTTCAGGTCGTCTTCCAAATACAAATCCAGGTACAGGGGAAGAGTGATCAAAGGCTCAGGGTGCGCCGGGTTTCCTTCCGTCTCGCTTCTCCCTGGCTCAGAATCATGGCCCAAAGGCCGATTAAGCCTTTCGTTTTTAGTGTTCACTTTCTTGGCTAAAACGCGGAGTCCTTCCATCGACAGCCCGTACCTTGGAGAAGTGAGGAGATATTCAGTCTCCCAAACGGCAAAAGGATCCGAGCAGGCGCTTAAAAAGTACTTCAAATCTCTGGCTATCGGGTTCTTGTCATCGAATGCCGCTTTTCCTGTAAGCATGCATGGGACACCGTTTTCTTCCAGCCAATCCTTATATGGCGGCAGGTCATCGTTGTCGCGTCCAAGAACAGCAACCCTATTTTCTTGGTAATTTTCTCTCTGCACAAATTCCAGCACGGCCCGGGGGCCCTGTATTTCTTCCTTTCCATCCTTATAAGCAAGGGCGCATATCTCTTCCCCGTTTGCCTTTCCGGGGTTTGGCTTAAGATCTTGCTGCTCTTTTTGATCTAGATGCAATCCGGTAATGCAGTTGGCAAGATTTACCACCTTTTTCTTATTTCGGAACGTAGTGGGAAGCGACAGTTCATTCCCTTGGGCTTTGGACACCCCGAAGTTGTCCCTGAAATATTTAAAAGCTCCAGGAGCGCTTCCGCGGAACCCGTATATGGATTGCTGGGGATCGCCCACTGCCGTGACGCAGGTTGAATCCCCCTCTCCAAACAGGGCTTTTAGCAAAAGCCCCTGTGTATGGTTGGTATCTTGATATTCATCCAAAAAAACGTACTTGTATTTGTCCCTGTAATCTTGGGCTATACCGGGCCGTACTTTGAGCAGCTTCAAAGCATAAAGGGTAAAATCGCCAAATTCTGCCAGGTTTTCTTTTTGCTTTGCCTCACTGTACTTTTCTGACAACTCGATGACAAGCTCGCGAAGTCGCGCTTTACAAATGAGAGTTTCTATGTTTTTAACAGTAGTTTCCTCTTGATTTAGTTTATTTTTTTCTTCCTTTGTTAGCCTTTCCCCTTCAGAAACTTTTTCCCCTTGTTGAACAAGAAGCTGGTCTACCGCTTCCTTTTGTTTCTGGAGTAATCCGTTGAGGCTCTCCAGCCACTCAGAATTCCAATCCTTCACACCGTTTAAAGCGGAATTAAAATCCAAATGATCTTCATCAACAAGAAAATTGAGAACCTGCCCAGAGAAATTTTTTACGCTTTTCTGCAAATCTTCAGAAAAAGAATCGGCACTGTGAGTAAGGGACGGAAGGGGGAAATCCGGGTATTTTGCCGCAATATCGCTGTAACAGCGATTTATAAGATCATAATTGTCCTCACACACCTGCGCTATGCACTGCCAGATGCCCGCATCCGTCAAAAGTGAAGTTTGCGAATCTATCCCAATCAGAATTCCGCTTTGCCTCACAATCCCCTGTATAAAGGCATCGTAAGTTTGGACTCTAATGGAGCCTTGCCCGGGTTCCAAGCATGCTTCCAAGTTTTCAGTTTCTTTTGGAGGCAGCTCTCGCTTTGCCTCCCTCAAAACTGTTTCTGCAAGATCTGTAACCCTGTTTTCCAACTCACGCGAAGCCTTTACCGTGAAAGTGAGGCCCAATATGTTTTGCGGAGGGGCTTTATGGACGTACCTAATCCCCAATATCCTGTATACAAGCGTTCTTGTTTTCCCGCTCCCCGCTCCGGCCACCACCAACAAATGTTTTGCATTGGAATCGATCACCTTGCTCTGATCAGGTGTGGGGCCCTCGGCTTCCTTCCCGATCTTCCTGATCAGTTCGCTAAAAGTCGTCTCCAATCGATTTGGTCCGGATTTTTCCATTTCAGTTCTCCTCCTTCCCGGATTTCTTTTCGCACATGCCGTAAATTGTCATAGCCCTCTCAACAATGTGATCATCGATTTCTTTGCCGCCCTTAATTTCCCTCATCGGCAGCTGATCGGCATATATGTACCTGACTGCGTAGAAGAACTTGGACAGCATATAAAGCACCCAGGGAAGGATATTTAAGCTTTTATTGCCCTTAATTTCTTCAGGGAGCTGATTTTGTATAATTTGCACTAATCGGTTACTGATGTCAGCGCCATCCGGCCTCTTGGGCATATAGCCTTTTACTTTCTCAGCCTTAACGAATCCCGCGTTTAATCCTCCCCCTTGGCCAAATATGCAGGGTTGGAAATAAAATCCGCGCTTGTCAGGCTTAGCTTCGTCTTTATCTTTATCCGTTGCAGGATAAGCCTCCCACTCTAAGGAAAATATCATAGACTTTTGCACGTCCCTTCCTTCAAACCGCGGATCCTCACCTTTTTTATTGAAATGCAAAAGCAATTGGTAGCAGAGGAGCTGCAAGTCGGAGACATTAGCGGGGCCGTCAAAATGTTTCTTGCCGGTTTTGTAATCCACTACGTAAATCCCATCTTTTCTGCGTTCAATCCTGTCCAGTTTCCCGCTGAGGCAGACCGTCGCATGCTCTATAGAGCTTAAGCCGTCAAAATTCCCCAAAACCTCCAGAGCCTCTATAAATTCCGGCAGCGTGATCCCTTCCAGTCCCTCGGTATTTTTTGCGATCCTGAAAACCTCCTCCAGCGTGAATCTGGCCTCAAAGCGACGCTCTGCAAAAGCTTCCTCCAACCCATCCGGATTAGATGGATCGGAAACGTCGATTAAGTAAGATGCCAGATTATCCATAGCCTTTTGAGCCCTTCTCTCAAAGCTGGATCGCTCCAGAGGAGACAACTCAAGATCCTTCTTCTGAAGCTCCCTAAAACTGCCCATCAATCTCTCGGAGAGTTCCTCCGGATTATTTCCGTATTCATTTGCAAGAGCTTCGGGGTGTGCGCCGTAGGCATCCGTTATCTGCTGCGCACATTCATGTATATTCGTTCCGAACCGCGCCTGAGGGATGGATTTTGTTGGCCCCGCATAGCTGCGATCGCGCAACACCTGTTCCATGGTATCCTTCCAAATCCCCTCCACTTGCGAAGGGCCTATTTTTATCTCCCTCTCCTCCTCAAGGTTTCCTGCCAAAGGGGGCTGCCCCATGAAATTCCAGCAACTTGGATCTGCACTTTTTACTTTGGCTTTTGACGCCAAAAAATTCAGCGCATGTGCGGCGTCCAGGGCCTCATCCCCTTCCTCGCCTTCTTTTTCCTCTTCCGCCAATTTGAGCCTGCAATAATCCGCTAATCCTTTCAAGGTGTTATACCTAAGTTCCTGTTCAGGCAATTTGATTCTGCATTCTCCCCATGCGCCCGGCGAATCCTGAAAAACTTTCAAAATCCGGTAAGGAGCACGCTCATCATTGTCGAGTGCCACGAATGTGGTCTTGCCGTCAGGATCGGAGCACGCCCTCGTGGCGGCCACTAAAAACGTCCTGAGGTTCGAGCATCTCTCTCTGATTGCAGACCTAGACTGGAAAGAAGCACCCTCCTCACTTGGAAGGTATTTGGGCGAATCCTCTTCCACTTCCTTAGCCGTCACAACAGCCTCCAAAAGACGCGTAAGGAACAAATCTGAATTTTCCGTTGCCGGCTTATTCCATCTCGCTTCCTGAAGATCTGCCACCCAAACTTTTTTGTAGTGCTTTGATTGCGCGCCTGACGGGGACGAAAGTGTGACTTTGTTATTTTTCGGCGCTACGGAAGCCAGCGAATCCGACTCGATATATGCCTTTGAGACCCTTTCGCAAAATTCTGGAACCTTTTCACCATCAGGCGCAGTGTCGGCGAGGTGTTGGAGGCGGATAAGCTGATCAAGCCATAAGTTTATTTCGTCAGACTTTGCCCCCCCCTCGAGGGCAAGTTTCTGCCATGAATCCCTATCCCAGGGATGGGCTTTGCCGCATCCCTCCCAAAGCTTGCAAAAAAGTTCCGGGATATCGTCTGAGCTTTGTTTTGCGGTCCTCAAAAGTTCAAACAAATTATTGAACATCCATCCCCGTACTGAAAGTCTTCCCCTTTTCTTTTCTTTTCTGTCCCCAAAAAGATTTCCAAGGATATCCTCCCTTTCTCTGGGGTAGGCCAAGAGGAAGGCAAAAAAGGAATTCAAATCTTTGTCTTCAAATTCCTTTTCTTTCAACTCTGCCCAACTCCTAAATTCCGGGAAGGCTTCTAAGGTTTTGTCATATCCCTCTTTTTCGCAGCCTTGCTCGGAGGGGGCCAGAGGCGAAAGAATGCATTGGAGGGCCCTAATCGCTATGAACAGGTCGGCCGCAGTATTTTCCTGTGGAGAGGCCAAGAGAGGAGATTTAAGCGCATCTACGACGAGGGTGTATGAATCTTTGCACATCTGCTTTAAGGTTTCTTTTTCGGCGCTGTGGGCGGCATAATATGACAACTTCATAAGTGCCAGCATTCCTTTAACGACGTAACTGTCTTTGAGCGCCTCATCGCCTACGGTAGTGTATCTGAACGGAACGCGATCCGCCATTAATCTTTTTCCCACTTTACGTAGGAATGTATTATTGTTTGCGATTACGGCCAGATCGCCCCAGGACTTTTTTCCCTTTTCCCTAGAAAGCATATAGCCCATGATTTCATGTTCAAGAAAGTCAAGCTCTTCTTCTTCGCTTTTCGCAATTCTGCACTCGAAATAATCTGATTTTTCCAGGGAGGGGGAGACCAAAGGTTTTCCGGCGCGTTCTGGGATGGGTCCGATCTCAAACCAAGATCCTATATTTTTTGCTACATTGCAAAGAAACTCAGTTTCGGCTTCCTTCCCATAACCACTCTCCAGCGAATAGGACGGACATTCGAACCCTCTGCCTTTCTCCAAAATGGAGAGGACATCTGGAAAAGCCCCCTTGTAAGACTGCACCGACTCGTCATCATTGCCGACAAAAATAACGGCCACACCCTTTAAATGAAGTTCTTTCAGGAGGTAAAAAGTCGCTAAATTCAAATCTTGGCAGTCGTCAACAACTATGAATTTTGGAAGCTGATCCCTTTTGAGTGTCTCAGCTTTAACCTGTTTCCTGCACTCGATCAGCATATAGGAGTTGTCATAAAAGCCTGGGTATTCGTTTTTTATCCTCTCCGCGTATTCCATTCTCAGCCCCTGTACCACATCCCAACTCAGCCCAGCGCGCGCCTTCCTTTCGCTTTCCGCACCAGGAATGAGGGCAACGTACCTTTTCATATCCTCTTCGATATCGATTCCCAGTTCGCTAAATCTCGCGAATGTCTCCCTGAGCTTGGTTATAAATCCCGGAGCGAGAAAAACCTTTCTGAATCTTTCATCCGTCGTACCAGGAACCTCGGCATTTGACGTCTCCAGGTAACTTTTAAGCTCGCGGCACAGCTTGCATTTATCGTCATATTGCACATGTTTTTGAAGCACTTCTGAAACAAGTTTTGCCTGCGTAGTCGCATCCAGGAGGCGCACTCCCTCCTCTGTTTCTTTTAGGATTGCGAAGGCTAAAGCGTCAGGCGTCTTCACAGGTCTGGATTCTTTTGCGTATATTCCTTTCTCAGGGGGCAAAACTTCTTTCAGCACTTCGTAGCTGGCCAGGTCTGCAAATTCGCGGCTCCAGGGCGCGACGATAAAGGCTTCTCCGTTTCGGACCCTTTCAGCTGATTTTGGGGTGCCTGTCAAAATCCTTCGGCATAGCGTTGTCTTTCCCACTCCGCATCTTCCTGAAAAGCGGAGAGCCCCCCTTTTTTCTATAACCTCCCGCGCCTTTTCAACTGCCTCGTCTAAACTTAGAGAATTGGACATAGTCCCCCTTCGAAACATATTTCCAAAATATTTTACTTACGAAGAGGTATGAAAAACGGTAAGAAAACAATTATCTGTAATCGATTATATTGAAGGCGAAGAAAGATCTTTTTCGCAACTCCGCTTCAATGCTAGGGATGCGGTCGCATTTTGCCAGCTCCCCTATATGCATATGCCGGATTTCATTCCAAAATTTGTGGAGAAGGCAGGCTTGGACGCTTTCTTCAGCCAAGAGGCGTCTTGGGAGCTCGAACCCCCGGTCGGAGAAGACGTCCCCAGGGCTTTTTCCACGCCTTCTAAGGCCCTTGTAAAGCCTAGCCCCATACCGCTAAAGGATCTGCTAAAGCGCGAGCTTTACCCCGGAATGGTACACAACGTAGTGAACCCGAAGCTCTGCATAAACATGGTGAGGGCCTTGGGGGAGAGTCCGAGGTTTAGGGAAGTCAGGCTTTCAAACCTTATAGAGCCGGAGGACAAGAGTGATCCGGAAAGATTTTGCGCGCTCACGGCAGATCTTGGCAATGGCGTCCTCTTTATTTCCTTCCGCGGCACCGACAGCACCGTGCGGGGATGGAAAGACAACTACCAAATGGGATTTTTATGCCCCGTGCACTCGCAAAAAGTCGCCGCAGCTTACTTTTCACAGCTCCTCCAGTCCTGGCACGGGGCCGTGATACTCGGGGGGCACTCAAAAGGCGGCAATCTCGCCATTTACGCTTCAAGCGTCTGCCCCAAAGAGGTTCAGGACAGGATTTTGGCCATTTATTCTTTAGACGGTCCGGGCTTCAACACGGAATTTTTGGAAACGGAGGGATTTAAAAGGATAGAGAGTAAGATTCACAAGGTCGTGCCGGAATTTTCGTTTATCGGATCCCTGCTTGATTCCCCTGTCCACTACTCCATAGTCAAAAGCAACGCCTCAGGGATAAAACAGCATTACCCCATAAGCTGGCAATTTAAAAACAACCTCCAATTCAACACGGCCGAAAGAATTGCGCCTTTTGCTTCATACATAGGATCTACCTTCAACAAATGGATAAACAAATACGACGCGGCGGGCAAAAAAGTTTTTATCGACACCCTCTTTGATTCAATCGCCGCGGCGGGCTATACGGATTTTGACGACATCTTTTCTGACTTCAAGTCAGCGCTTCCAAGGCTTTATAGGCAGTTCCATACCCTTCCCCCCAGCCTCAGGGAGACTATGATCCAGTTTTTCCAGGATCTGGCCAATATTGCCTTCTTCCAGCTTCCTCTTGTGAAAGCCTTTGCCCATAAGGAAGTCAGCTCCAAAGACTAAGCTAAGATAGGAGATATGAGCGATAGGGTTGAGGCCCTGGTAGGAATGATATGCGTCCTTATAGGCCTGGCAGGGTCCATAGCAATCGCGCTGCGCAACTTGCTTTTTCATGGCGGAGAGAGGCTGCTCGGATTGGCGGCGATAGTATCTGCAATATGCCTGTTTATAGATTTTTGGGTCTGGGTAGACACTTACAACCAAGTGCCCCGCAAACATAGGGTGAAAGCAAAAAAGAGGAAGTACTGAGCATAAAAAAATCCCAGAGGGATCTGGGATTTTTCTTTTAGCCGCTTTTACTTGGCGATGTCCCCGACGGTTACAGAGAGCGTAGCGTGGTCGGTTCCGGTGCTGTGGGCTATAGTCTTCCCGCTTTCGCTGGCGTCTATGGAAACCTTCGAAGAGGCGGAAGAAGTCTTGGAAGCGGAAGAAGAAGTGGTGGAGGAGGTGGAAGAAGTGGTAGAAGGAGACTGAGCCTTGACAGAGACTACAACCGCGTCCTGGGCAGCGTCATAGTTTTCCAGATCGTGGGAAACCTGCACGTCTTCAGTCTTGGTCCAAGTGTCAGTGAATTTGTAGCTCGTCTGGGTGCCGTCAATGCTGACGGTGGCCACGGCGGGGCCGTTGGCGGTGGCCTTCATATCAATGACCTTGGTGAAGATCTTGGCGGCGTCCGCAGCCTTCATCTTCTCCTCATGCATTTTGGCCATCTTCTGCTCATCCTGGTACCTGTTGATCTTACGGGCCATATATACAGAGAAGCCGATGATTAGAATGGCCACGGCCATAATCGCCAAAACTAGAACCGCAACCCACTCTACCTTTGGCTCTTTAGCCTGGGGCTCCGTGTCCTGATTCCTGTCGTCTGCCATATTTTCTCCTTATCTTTAGAAAAATAGAGCAAAAATAATACATTGTAATATTACCTTTTTAGGATCTCCTTTGTGTGTTTTTTACCAAAATCTAAAAAGTTAATTAATATTTACGATTTATAATATAAAAAATATGGATTGATATCCAATCAGGTCTTTGATATTATAATTTCTGCGGATTTTGTTTATCCGCTTTCTGGAGACCTGCCTGAGTGGTCGATAGGGGCACCCTGCTAAGGTGTTGGCGGCTTGTGCCGCTCGGGAGTTCGAATCTCCCGGTCTCCGCTTACTAGGATTTCCCCTCCCTCTTTGGGAGGTCCTGCACCCTCTTTGGGTCTTTGTACACTTCCCCCTGCTCCCTTTCTTCTTCAAAAAACTCCTCGCTTGCCGCTTCAAACCACTTCCAGTCATTGGGGAGGCTGTCCTGATAAAAGATGGCCTGCACCGGGCACACCGCCTCGCAGGCCCCGCAGTCTATGCACTCGTCAGGGTTGATGTACATCATCCTCTCGCCCTCGTAGATGCACTCTACCGGGCAGGCCTCCAAACAGGACTTGTCCTTCACGTCCACGCAGGGGTAGGCAATAACGTAGGTCATTTCTCCTCCAATCCTACAAGCACTGGCTCAAGAGCCAGATTCACGCCGAATTTCTCCCGCACCTTGCCTTTTATTTTGTGCGCAAGATCCATTATGTCGCGTGCGGTGGCCGAGCCTCTGTTCGTAATAGCCAAAGCATGGGAAGTAGAAAGGGCGGCCCTCGCGTTTGGATCTTTTTGCAAAGGGTAGCCTTTTTTAAAGCCGGCTTGTTCTATGAGCCATGCGGCAGAGAGCTTTACTTTTCCTTGGGACGCGAACTTCGGAGCCCCCAAGGGGAGCAAGTCCGCCTTTTCAGGCGACACTACGGGGTTGACGAAAAAACTCCCGCAGCTGTCGCGATTGGGATTGGGCGAAAGGGGCGGGAGGGGGATTTCTTTCAGGCGCTCAGGCATCATATTTGCCATAAGCCTCGATCTATAGCGCGCCGGATCTTCCAACATGTCTTTTGAGCCCCTTACCGACAGCACGGCCCTTCTTATATCCCAGAGTTTTCCCACCGATCCCATAGGCTTTCCAAGATAATCGGCTATATTTTTGTATTTTATAGGGGCAAAGTTTTTGGAGGAGAGGCAAAAAAGCGCGGATAGGACTACAAAACGCGGATTAGGGGCATAAGGCGACTGCAACTTGATGTCCTCCTTGATTAGGGAGGTCCTGTATCCAAACTCCATGGAAGGTTCGTCCAAAACGCATACCTTCTTTTGAAGCCTGTCCCACACCTCCACTTCCCTTACGCTTTCCGACACTTCGCTCCCATAGGCCCCAATATTCTGGACCACGGCCGCCCCTACCGTGCCGGGTATCCCTGACAGGTTCTCTACGCCCTGCATCCCCAGTTGAACGCAGGCCCTTACAAAATCATCCCAAATAACCCCCGCGTCAGCTCTGAGGTAGGTTTTCTCTCTTTCCCTTTTGACGCACTCTACCCCCCCAAACCTGGTCCTTATAACGGTTTCTGAAAATATCGCGTCCGAAGCCAAAGTGTTGGAGCCGGAGCCCAAAATAAACAACGGGCCTTTCTCTTCGGAAAGTAGGTTTATAAAGCTGGCCTTGGTGGCCGGTTGGAAAAAACGCTCTATATACCCTCCTACCTTAATGGTGGTCAGATCGGAAAATCTCGCATCCCTACAGAAAAATTTTCTCATTTCGCCCCTATGTGGAAAGATACAAAAAACCGGCCCCAGGAGGGCCGGAAGCTTGTCGGTTCTTAGCGGGTCTCTTTGTGGACCGTAGAGGTTTTGCAACGTGGGCAGTATTTCTTCAGCTCAAGCCTGTCGGGGGTGTTCCTGCGGTTCTTCTTGGTTATGTAGTTGCGCTCCTTGCACTGGGTGCACGCCAGCGTCACTTTAGGACGGATATCACTATTCTTGCTTGCCATCGATCCCTCTTGAACAACTTGACGGTCTAAAAAGTAGCGGGAAGGAGACTCGGACTCCTGACCTTACGATTATGAGTCGTACGCTCTAGCCAGCTGAGCTATCCCGCCTCGAGAGCCTCAGGTGAGAATCGGACTCACGATCTCCTCCTTACCAAGGAGGTGCTCTGCCACTGAGCCACTGAGGCGTGGTGGGTGCAGGATTTGAACCTGCGAAGCTTCCGCGGCTGATTTACAGTCAGCTCCCTTTGACCACTTGGGAAACCCACCATAGCACTTGAAAGTGTACTTTGATATTAAAACATATGCAAAGAAAACTATCAAGTGTCAAACACTTGAAATACAAGAAGTTTAGTGTAAAAATTGCCAGAGTGCTATGCACTGGTTGAATGTCTGAGTGGTCTAAAGAGTACGCCTCGAAAGCGTATGAAGCCTGTGGCTTCCGGGAGTTCGAATCTCCCTTCAACCGCTCAATTCGTCTCTATGCCGGACGGCCCTGGTGACGCGGGATCGTTCTTCCAGCAGTTCGTCTCTGGGGTAGTCCACCTTTTCGAGGGTTAGTCCGCAAGCCGGGGCCAGAGGGGGAAAATCCCTGGAAGAAGAAAATTTTTCCAGAAACCAGCTTGCGGGCTTTTTTTTGGCGGCCACGCAAATCTGCCCCCCTACCAAAAAGCGCACCATCTTACGGGCAAATGCATCGGCTCGTATTGTAAACCTGATAAGGCCCTTTTCCGGACCTTCTTCCGCCTTTTCCCACCTGGCTTCTTCCACCCTCCTTATAGTGGTGCCCCCCGGGTTGGGGAGCGCGAAGGAAGCAAAATCCTTTAAGCCTACGATGCTGGAAGCAAGGAAGTTTAAAAGGTTTAGATCAGGGGCAAAATTTAAATCCCATGCAAAACCGTTGAAGATGAGCGATCTTGCGCTTCTTGAAGGGGAAGCCCTATAAACATAGGTGCGTCCAAGGGCTGAAAATCGGGCGTCGAACCCTAGAGGGGCGGGTTCCACTTTTCTTAAAACCACATCCTTTTCCAGTAGGCAGTTCATACGGTTCATGAGGTAGGAAAAGTCGGCTAGACGCCCCTCCAGATTAGGAAGGTCGGCATGAAAAACCTGCCCCGCGGCGTGCACCCCCGCATCGGTTCTGCCTGCCGCCTGGATTTTTATTTCCGACCTTAAAATTGTGAAAAACGCCCTCTCTATTTCACCTTCTACGGTCCTTTGCCCTTTTTGCCTGGCCCAGCCGTGGAAAGCGGAGCCGTTATAGGAGCACTCAACCTTTATGCGCATGCTTCAATAATAAAAAAGGGGGCGAGAAGCCCCCAAGAAAAAGAGAAGCTACCTTTCCTCTTCCCCTTTTCCTTCCTCTTCTTTAGCTTCCGCCTCGGATTTTTCCTCGGCCTCTTCGACGCTCTCCTCTTTTACGGCTTCCCCGGCTGCCTCCATAGGTTTTTCTTCCCCTATGGCGGCAGCCTCCTCGGCCAGCCTCATGGCGGTTTCAGCTTCTTTAAGGGAGGCGTTCTTGGGGTTGTCGGAAGTGACGAGGCTAATGACGGCCATGGGCGCATTATCCCCGATGCGCGGGGAAATCTTCACTATCCTCGTGTATCCCCCCTCGCGCCCTTCCATGCGGTCGGCGATGCTGGTAAAAAGCTTGTGCACTACGGATTTGTCGCGGATCAGGCGCATCACCCTCCTGCGATCGGCAAGAGTGCCGCCTTTAGCGAAAGTTATAAGCCTGTCAGCCAGGGGCTGAAGCCTTTTAGCGCGCGGCAGAGTGGTAGTTATCTGTTCATTCCTGAAAAGGCTGGTGGCCATATTGGCAAGCATAAGCTTCTCATGAGCCGGACTCGAGGCCAGGCGCGGACCTTTTTTCGGTTGTGGCATTATCTCTCCTTTTAGAGACTACATATTCTCATCGTTATCTTCTGGACCGTCCGGACTGTAGAACGACATGTCCTTCTCAAGCTCTTTTCTGTCGAAGCCCTCAGAAGACGCCCTAAGAGACAGGCCCATTTCAGCCAGCTTTTCCTTCAATTCGTCCACAGACTTTATCCCAAAGTTACGAATCTCAAGGAGATCCTGTTCGCTATGGCTAATCAGCTGCTCTACGGTGTAGATTCCCTCCCGCCTTAAGCAGTTGTAAGAGCGCTGGGTCAAATTGAGGTTTTCTATGGGTATAACGTCCTGTCCGTTGTAAGAGCCGCGGGAGGAGCCCAGTTCCACCCCTTCTGCAGAGCTGTTCAGGTCCTTGCATAAGCCGAACAGCTCTACGAGAGTCGATCCTGCCGAAGCCATGGCATCCCTAGGGGAGATAGAGCTTTTGGTTTCCACATCCATTATCAGGCGGTCAAAATCCGTGCGCTGTTCGACCCTGGTGGCTTCGACTTTATAACTGACCTTCAATACCGGCGAATAGATGGAGTCAATGGGGATGCGCCCTATTTCCTGGCCTTCCTGCTCATTCATTTCGGCGGAGACGTATCCCCTGCCCCTTTCCACCGTAAACTCCATCTCGAGCGATCCGTCTTCGGCCAGGGTGGCAAGGTGATGGTCGGGATTGCATATGCTCACCCCTGCGGGAGGGGTAATGTCGCCGGCCTTCACTTCTCCTGGGCCGCTCTTGTGCAGGTACATCACCACGGGCTCGTCGTATTCATTAGTCAGGGCTATACCCTTGATGTTCAAAATAAGCTCAGTCACATCCTCTTTGACGCCTTGAATGGTGGAAAACTCATGAAGGACGTCCGCTATGCGGATGGAAGTGACGGCCGCCCCAGGGATGGAGCTCAAAAGAACCCTGCGAAGCGAATTGCCCAAAGTATAGCCGAATCCAGGCTCTAACGGCTCGATGGTAAAGCGCGATCGTTGGGGACTAAGTACTTTCTCAGACACCGTCGGACGTTGTGCAATAAGCACCTTTTTCAATCCTTTCGATCTAGACCGGATGCAGGCCGGCCTGTATTTTTAGCCAGATTCTCCTCGTCTGATTTAGACACGGCGGCGCTTCGGAGGCCTTACGCCGTTGTAGGCCTGAGGGGTCACATCGGTTATAGAGCCCACTTCCAGGCCTGCGGACTGGAGGGAGCGGATGGCGGTTTCCCGGCCGGAACCGGGGCCTTTTACAAACACGTCAACTTTTCTGATGCCCTGTTCCATAGCTTTCCGGGCCGCCGCTTCAGCCACCATGCCGGCCGCAAAGGGGGTGGACTTGCGCGACCCCTTGAAGCCGACGTCTCCGCCCGTGGCCCATGCCAGGACGGCTCCGGAAGGATCCGTAATTGAAACTATGGTGTTGTTAAAGGTGGATTTGATGTGGGCCTGCCCGAGGGGTACGGACTTGCGGACCCTGCGCTTCGCCTTGTGTACAGATTGTTTAGAAGTAGCCATTAATCCTCAATTCAAATTGCCAAATTACTTTGTGGCTTTCTTCTTGCCAGCCACGGT
This sequence comes from Aeriscardovia sp., assembly GCA_017537945.1. Lineage (GTDB taxonomy): Bacteria > Actinomycetota > Actinomycetes > Actinomycetales > Bifidobacteriaceae > RGIG1476. Next base: position 14,818 of record JAFYJT010000024.1, on the reverse strand, counting down.
ATGCCTTACGCCCTTGCGGGTGCGGGCGTTTGTCTTGGTGCGCTGGCCCCGCACGGGAAGGTGGTGCCTCCAGCGCAGGCCCTGATAGCAATTGATTTGGATCTTACGGCGTATGTCGGCTTCTACTTCTCGGCGAAGATCCCCCTCTATCTTGTAGTTGTTCTCCAGGTAATCGCGCAGGCTGATTAGCTGATCTTCGTTGAGATCCTTCACACGGGTATCGGGATTTATCCCGGTAGCCTCTAGGGTTTCTTTGGCTCGGGTGCGCCCTATGCCGTAAATATAGGTAAGGGCGATCTCGATCCTTTTTCCATTGGGGATGTCAACTCCGGCAAGACGTGCCATTTCGTTGTCTTTCCTGTAATACGGAGGTTATGCACCAGCCTTCCGCCTGAAACGGCCTAGGCCTCCGTGCCTGGGGTACAAGAAGGAACTTCCTCCAAGCGGCTGATGCCTTATTTTCGCAAACTGCGAATCTTATCCTTGCCTCTGCTTGTGGCGAGGATTGGTACAAATCACCATGACTATTCCATGGCGGCGAATTATGCGGCAGTGGCTGCAAATTCGTTTGACACTTGGTTTGACTTTCATGGGTTTACCCTTTTACTTGTAACGATAAGTGATGCGTCCGCGGGTTAGATCATAGGGGCTCATTTCTATCACTACCCTGTCTTGGGGAAGTATGCGGATATAGTTTTTTCTAACCTTGCCCGAGATGGTGGCGAGTACCACGTGCTTATTTTCAAGTTCGACCCGAAACATCGCATTTGGCAGAGCTTCCACGACTCTCCCCTCGACCTCTATCACACCATCTTTTGACATATCCCCTCGCAGTTTCCGAAAAGAGTTCCACGTGTACACACACTCCAGCTAAATTCTAGCATGCAAGAATATTAGTTCCCTATAGCTTCCTGAATGGCCTCGGTGACTTGCTCCACATCCCCTTCTGCGTTGATTTTCTTCAGAAGGCCTTTTTGGAGGTAGTAATCGGTTAGGGGCTTGGTCTCCCTGGCGTAAATGGCCAGCCTTTCGGCTATGGCTTCAGGCTTGTCGTCGCTCCTGCCCTCCTCGCGTATGCGTTTCTGGATACGCTGGGCGATAACATCGCCGTCGGCATCCAGAAGAATTACGGAAGAAAGCTCTTCCCCATTCTTCTGGAGCCATTCGTCCAAATCGGCGCTTTGTTTCGCATTTCGTGGGTAGCCGTCCAAGATCCATCCCTTTTGTGCGTCAGGCTGGCTGAGGCGCTCGAAAACCATTGCGCTCGTCACTTCGTCCGGCACAAGCTCGCCTTTTTCTATATAGGAAGACACGCGTTTGCCGAGATCAGTTTTTTCGGCTATATTCTTGCGAAAGATGTCCCCTGTGGAAATGTGGGGTATGCCGTAAATACGGGCCAGTTCTTCTGACTGCACCCCTTTGCCCACTCCCTGGGGCCCCATGACTATTAAACGCATTTTTTCTTTCATTTCATTCGCTTTCAACTGGAATCGGCTCCGAAGGCACGGGCTTTGGAACCAAGAAGCCTTTGTACTGGAACTGCCTTACTTGGGCCGCGGCCTGCCGAAGGGTGTCGAGGCCTACTCCGGCGATAATGAGAATAGTGGTCCCCCCAAAGGGCAGGCTGCTTCCAAGATCTAAGGCCCTTATCAGCATGGTTGGAATCAAACATACGAAGAGAAGGTATATTGACCCCACCGTATCCAGGCGGTTCATTACAAAGGACAAGTACCGGCTTGTTTCATATCCGGCCCGTATGCCCGGAATAAATCCTCCGTATTCTTTCATATCGTCTGCAATATCGTTGCTGTTAAACGTGATGGATGCGTAGAAGAAGGTGAAGAAGATAATCATGAAGGCGTACAGCACTATGTACCATGCCGAGGTCGTCACTCCAAGGTTTCGCTCGATCCACTTCACCCAGCTTTGCTTGGTATTTCCAAACTGCGCTATCAGAGTTGGAATGGCAAGGATGGAAGAGGCGAAAATAGGGGGTATCACCCCTGACATGTTTATCTTCAGGGGAATGTAGGTGGACGTGCCCCCGTACATCTTCCTGCCTATCATGCGCCTTGTGTACTGTACCGGCACCCTCCTTTGCGACTGCTCTACAAAAATGACGAAGATTATCACTGCAATCAATACGGCCAAAACTATAGAGAATTTGAGCCAGTTGTCATAACGGCCTATATCCCAAAGCTTCGGGAGGAAGCCTGCGCAGATAGAGATGAAGATGAGCACGCTCATTCCTTGGCCTATGCCCTTTTCGGTTATAAGCTCGGCCATCCACATTATCAGGCCCGTGCCCCCGGTCATCACAAGCACCATCAGGATAAGGGAGAAAATGGAGCTGTTGGGTATGACGCTTTGGGAACAGGAGTAGTCAAACAGCGCCCCGCTTCTGGCGGTGACGATTATAGTGGCAGACTGTAAAACGGCGAGGCCGATGGTCATATACCTGGTGTACTGGGTGAGCTTGGCTTCCCCCGACTGCCCTTCCCTGTGCAATGCTTCAAAACGGGGTATGACTGCCCTTAAAAGCTCCACTACGATGGATGCCGTTATGTAAGGCATAATTCCGAGCGCAAAGACAGAAAGCTGCAAAAGGGAGCCTCCGGAAAACAAATTGATGAGGCTCACGAAATTAATGCTAGAAGTCTTGGCCAGGCAGGCGTGAATCACCCTATAATCCACTCCGGGGGTCGGAATGTAGGCGCCGATGCGGTAGATAATTATTATGCCTATGGTAAAAAGAATCTTGTTTCTCAGCTCTTTAGTGCGAAAGGCCTGGATGAGGGTCCTCAAATTTTCTCCTAGTATCCGGAATTAAAAACATAAAAACTCCCGCCAGTATTAAAACTATAACGAGAGTCTTTATATTATTTGGATTCTTCCACCTTTCCGCCAGCCTCTTCAATCTTCTTGGCGGCTGCTGCAGAAACCTTAATCCCTTTTACAACAAAGGCACCTGAAGCCTCTCCCTGGGATAAAATCTTGGGAACCTGTCCGCGGCGCAAAATTCCCGCCTTCTCCAGGGTCTCTTCGTCAACGTCTCCCCCTTTGGGGAAGAAGCGGGAGAGGGTGGAAAGGTTGACCGCCAGATATTCCTTGTGGAAGGGGCTCTTGAACCCCTTCTTTTTTGGAAGGCGCATGTAGAGGGGCAAAGCTCCCCCCTCGAAGCCGGGCCTGACCTGGTAACGGGCTTTGGTGCCCTTTGTACCCCTGCCCGAGGTCTTTCCCTTGGAGCCTTCGCCTCTTCCCACGCGCTTGTGGTCCTTTTTTGCCCCAGGAGCCGGGTGCAGATCGCCTATCTGCAGGATTTTTTCTGTCATTGCTTTTCCTCCACGCGGACAAGATGGGACACGACCTTCAGCATTCCGCGATAGGCCGGACTGTCTTCAACCTCCACCCTCTGGCCTATACGGTGCAGGCCCAGGGAAAGGGCGGTGTCTTTCTGCCTTTTGGTGCATCCGGCAAAGCCCTTCGTCAGGGTCACTTCGAGCTTGTTCACTCGGCTTCGCCCCCTCCGTACTCAGAGTTTTCCTTCTTGGCTGCATCTTTTTCTTCTTGCAGCGCGTGCAGAATGCTGGCAGGAGCCACTTCGCGGAGGGTAAGGCCTCTGCGGTTGGCTATCTCTATGGGCTCTTCGAGCTGCTCTAGGGCGTTGATGGTGGCCCTGACGGTGTTTATAGGGTTGGAAGATCCCATGGACTTAGTCAAGATATCAGAAATGCCTGCGCATTCCAGGACGGCTCTGACAGATCCTCCGGCGATGACGCCGGTTCCGGGTGCGGCCGGCTTGAGAAGGACCTTGCCTGCAGAATCATGCCCCATGACGGGCTCAGGGATGCTTCCGCGAAGCCTGCACACGCTTATCATGTTCTTCTTCGCTTCGCTTTCAGCCTTGGCTATGGCGGCAGGGACTTCGCGGCTCTTTCCGGTGCCTGCCCCCACGGCCCCCTTCCCATCACCGACCACTACCAGGGCAGCAAAACTCATAGTCCTTCCGCCCTTGTGGGTCTTAGAAACGCGGTTAATGGACACCACCCTGCTCATGAGTTCGTCTTTTACTTCAGAACGCTCACGATGGGCGCTTCTGCGCCTGCGGCGCCTATTGGCGTCCCTATGGTCTTGGGCTTCCTCTTCCGGCGCGGAGGGGGAAGCGGAAAGCCCTTCGGCTTCGTCTTTGACTTCTTCCGTCATATCTTTAGTCCTCCTTCCCTAGCTCCTTCTGCAAGCGCCGCTACGCGGCCGTGATACTTGTATCCGTTGCGATCGAAAACGGCATCGCAGATGCCGGCCGCCTTGGCCTTCTGAGCTAGGGCGAGCCCCACCTTTTTAGCGGCTTCAACTTTGCTGCCTTCAAACTCCTTGAATCCGGATTGGAGGGTGGAAGCGCTCACCATGGTCACCCCGTGCACGTCGTCAACCATTTGGGCGGTGATATTGCGGTTTGAGCGGGTGACGACCAACCGGGGCTTTTCGGGGGTGCCTGAAACTTTCTTCCGGATGCTTAAGTGCCTGCGGCGGCGGGCCGCCAAGGTGCCTTTGCCAAAAACTTTGACCGACATTACTTTCCAGCCTTTCCGGCCTTGCGGCGAACGTGCTCGCCGGCATACCTAATGCCCTTGCCCTTATAGGGCTCGGGGGGGCGCAGCTTGCGGATTTGGGCTGCGACTTCTCCAACTTGCTGCTTATTTATGCCGCTCACCGTCAGGTGGGTGGCATCAGCCACGGTAAAAGTAATTCCCTCGGGAGCTTTGACGGGTATGTCGTGAGAATAGCCCAGGGCGAAATTAAGATCCGGCCCCTTGGCTGTAACCCTGTAGCCGGTGCCTATTATCTCGAGCTTTTTGTCAAAGCCGGAGCTGACGCCCTGCACTATGGAAGCCACGAGCGCCCTGGCCAGGCCGTGCCTGGCCGATGCTCCTTTTTCGCCCGGATTGGCGGGAACGACTTCAACGCGGCCGTCCGACTGTTTGATTTCAATCCCCTCAGGGATGATGCACTCCTGGGTGCCTTTGGGCCCTTTGGCGCTGACCTTGTCTCCCTCGACTTTGAGTTCCACGTCCTTTGGGAGCACGATTGGGAGCCTACCTATATGCGATGCCATTATGCCCCCTCACCACACATAGGCGACAACTTCGCCGCCTATTCCTTGCCTGCGGCACTCTCTTTGGGTCATGAGGCCGGAACTGGTTGAAATTATCGCTATCCCCAATCCTCCGAGAGGCTTGGGAAGATTGTCAGACTTTGCATACTTCCTGAGGCCGGGCTTTGAAACCCTCTTAATTCCCCTTATGCTGCTCTCTCCCCTGGAGGTGTATTTAAGGCCGAGGATGAGGGTCTTGAAGATTCCTTCGCCCTCTACGTCGATGGATGCTATGTAGCCTTCCTTTTTAAGAATTTCTGCTATAGCTTCCTTGAACTTTGAATAAGGGATCGCCACCTGCTCATGCTTCACGGTGCAGGCGTTGCGGATCCTGGTAAGCATGTCTGCAATCGGATCTGTCATTGTCATAAGTTAAAACTTTCTCGTTGCGGTTTCTATTTGCATAGACCTTCAATGGGTTTGGAATCTACCAGCTGGCCTTCGTGACCCCGGGGAGCTGGCCCTCGTGGGCCTTATTGCGCAGGCAGATCCTGCACAGCCCAAACTCGCGGTAGACCGAATGCGGCCTGCCGCAAATTTGGCAGCGCGTGTAAGCCTGGACTGGAAACTTGGGCTTCCTCTTGGCTTTTGCTATAAGAGATTTTTTCGCCAACTCTACTCCTCCTTAAAAGGAAAGCCGAGGCGCCTGAACATGAAGCGAGCCTCTTCGTCCGTTCTGGCGGAGGTGACTATCGCTATGTCCATTCCCCGGCGGTGATCGATATTGTCCGGATCGATCTCATGGAACATGGACTGCTCCGTAAGACCAAAATTGTAATTGCCCCGGCCGTCAAATTGCTTGGGGCTAAGGCCGCGGAAGTCGCGGATTCTGGGAATTGCCAGGGTGACAAGGCGGTCCAAAAATTCCCACATCATATCCTTGCGCAGGGTCACGAAGGCTCCGATGGTCTGCCCCTTGCGCAGGTGAAATTGGGCCACAGACTTCCTTGCCTTGGAGATGGCGGGCTTCTGGCCCGTTATGAGGGTAAGGTCGGAAATGGCTCCTTCTATAAGCTTTGAATCCCTTGCCGCCTCGCCCAGGGCCATGGTCACAACTACCTTCTTGACGGAGGGCACCTGCATGGGGTTTTCGTACTTGAACTCTCCCTTCAAGGCCGGGACCACTTCGTCTTTATATTCCCGATACAATCTAGGGCGAGCGAACAATTCGGCAGAGTCAATTTCACTCATACCTTGATCTCCTTACCTGATTTCTTGCTAATGCGGGTGCGGGTGGTCTTCACTTTTCCGCCCCTCACTTCGCGTTTTATCGACACCCCCACCCTGGTAGGCTTGCCGGTTTCGGGATCGACCAGCATCACGTTGGACCTGTCAATGCTGGCTTCCATCGCTATAATGCCGGCCTCTTGCCCTTCTTCCTGAGCGCGCCTGTGCTTCTTGACTATCTGAACGCCTTCTACTACAAGCCTTCCGTTGGGCAAGACCTTCAGGATCTTACCCTGCTTGCCGCGATCTTTGCCGTAAATGACCTTTACCAGATCCCCGCTCCTGAGCTTGGCTACCAATTAGATCACCTCCGGAGCCAAAGAAACTATCTTCATAAATCTGCGTTCGCGCAGTTCCCTTCCCACTGGGCCGAAAATACGCGTCCCTTTGGGCTCGCTGCCGTTACCCAAAATTACTGCCGCATTCTCGTCAAAGCGGATGTAGGATCCGTCACGGCGGCGCGTCTCTTTATCGCACCTGACTACGACGGCCTTAACCACATCGCCTTTCTTCACGGCTCCTCCCGGGATAGCGTCCTTTACGGTGGCGACTATTACGTCCCCCAGGCCCGCATAGCGCCGTTTTGACCCCCCGAGCACCCGAATGGTCAAAATCTCCTTGGCGCCCGTGTTATCAGCCACACGCAAACGCGACTCTTGTTGAATCATTAATTCTCCTTTAGTTGAAGCACTACTTGGTGCGTTCCACTATTTTGACCAGGCGCCATCTTTTGGTTTTGGACAGCGGACGGGTCTCCATGATTACCACAAGATCCCCCTTGCGGGCCTCATTTTCAGGATTGTGCGCCTTAACCTTGCTGGTGGAGCGTACGACCTTCCCGTAAAGCGGATGCGCGCTCTTGTGTTCAAGGGCCACGGTGATGGTCTTGTCCATGGAGTCGGAAACTACGTATCCTCTGCGGACTTTGCGCCCGTTACGTTCTTTGCTTTCCACTTTGCTCATGCTTTCTGCCCGGCCTTTTCGCCTTCAGGCGCTTGGGAAGTCTCCTTCTTCTTGCCTTTGTCAGTTTCCTGGGCTTTAGGCTCCTCTATGATTCCCAGTTCCCTCTCCCTCAAGAGGGTATTCATGCGGGCTATCCCCTTGTGCAGCTTTTTTACCCTGGAGGGGTTGGGGAGGCTGCCGGTGGCCCTTTGGAACCTTAGGTTAAAGAGCTCCTCTTTGGCCTTCTTTATCCCTTCTTCAAGCTCCTTGCTCGGTTTTTCCTGCAGAGAAGAGATGGAAAATTCCTGAGTTTTCGCAGCCATTAAGCTTCTCCCTCACGACTGACTATACGACATTTCATAGGTAGTTTATCAATAGCGCGCCTCAAGGATTCCCTGGCCGCGGCTTCGGGAACGCCCCCTATCTCGAAGAGGATCCTGCCCGGCTTTATGTTGGCAATCCAGAACTCGGGGCTGCCCTTTCCGGAACCCATCCTGGACTCGGCCGGGTGCTTGGTGAGGGGCCGATCCGGGAATACGTCGATCCAGACCCTCCCCCCGCGCTTTATATACCTGTTGATTGCAATACGGGCCGCCTCGATCTGGCGGTTGGTCATATAGGCGGGAGCCATGGCCTTTATTCCAAATTCTCCGAAGGTAAGCTCGTTTCCACCCTTTGACATTCCGCTCCTGCCGGGGCGGTGCTGTTTGCGGTACTTTACTCTCTTTGGAATCAGCACGTTCCTACTCCTTTACTTCCTCTGCCCCGGTCGGGGTGGGCTCTTGGGCCACGAGTTCCTCAGCAGGAATTTTGGGAGCCTGGGCCGCCGGATCCACAACGCGAGGCTTTCGGGGCGGCCTTCTCCCGTCGCGCTTCATCCTTCCGGCTCTCGCCGCGGCCTGCAGCTGCTTGGCGTCGAACTGCTCCTCTGTCATATCGCCCTTGTAAATCCACACTTTTACGCCTATCTGGCCGTAAGTGGTGCGGGCTTCGTAAAACCCGTAATCTATGAGCGCCCTCAAAGTCTGGAGGGGCACGCGACCTTCCCGGTAAAACTCGGAGCGGCTCATATCGGCGCCCCCCAAACGCCCGGAAAGCTTGATCCTTATGCCATCGGCGCCTGCGGCTACCGCGTCCCTCTGGGCCTTCCTCATGGCGCGCCGGAACATCACCCTGTTGACGAGCTGCTCTGCTATGGACTGGGCTACAAGCTGGGCGTCTATAGCCGGGCTCTTCGCCTCGAATATGTTGAGCTGTATCTGCTTTCCAGTCAGCTTCTCAAGCTCGGCCCTTATCTGGTCCGCTACAGTCCCCCTGCGACCTATAACGAGGCCGGGGCGGGCGGTGTAGATGTCTACCCTGACCCTTTCCTTAGTGTGCTCAATGATTATTTTGGAGACCCCGGCCCTCTGCAGGCGCTCGGAAGCGATACGGCGGATTTTGTCATCTTCGCCCACAAAATCCCTGTACCTTTCGCCTTTGACGTGGGAAGCGGAGAACCAGTGGCTCCTGTAGTATTCCGTTATTCCAAGGCGAAAGCCGAGCGGATTAATCTTTTGACCCATTAACGAACCCCTTCTTTCGAAGAAACCACTACGGTGATCTGGCAGGTACGCTTCAGGATTGCGCCAGCCCTGCCCTGGGCGCGGGGGCGGAAGCGTTTCATAGTCGCTCCTTCGTCCACCATAATCGTTTTCACAACTAAATTATTCTCATGGAAAGTCTGGTTGGACTTTTCGGCGAGAAAATGAGCGTTGGCGATGGCGGATTCCACCACCTTGCGCACGGGCTTGGCTGCAGTCTGCGGAGCAAATCTGAGGACCGTCCTCGCCTCCTGCACGTTCTTGCCGCGAATAAGATCCACCATCCTGCGGGCTTTGCGCGGGGTGATGCGCACGCGCCTGGCAATCGCTTTAGCTTCTAAGTTACCCATAATTTAACGCCGCGCTTTCTTGTCGTCTTTTACGTGGCCGTGGAAAGTGCGGGTCGGGGCAAATTCGCCGAGCTTATGCCCTACCATGGCCTCGGTCACGTACACAGGAACGTGGCGCCTGCCGTCGTGGACCGCAAAAGTTAAACCTATAAAATCAGGGGTAATCATAGAACGGCGCGACCAAGTCTTGATGACGGTTTTATTTCCACTGGCGAGCTGCTTGTCTACTTTCTTTTGTAGGCAAGCATCTACAAAAGGCCCCTTTTTAATGCTTCTACTGCTCATTCGATTTCCCTACTTGCGATTCTTACCAGACGGACGGCGGCGCACGATAAGCCTGCTGGAAGCCTTCTTCGGCCTTCTGGTGCGCACTTCTCCCTTGCCCCACGGGCTGCGCGGATTCTTTCCTCCGCGCGTACGCCCTCCATGGGGGTGATCTACGGCGTTCATGGACTCGCCTCGCACAATCGGCCTGTGGCCCATCCAGCGGGCGCGGCCGGCTTTGCCAAGCTCTACGTTGGCGTGCTCGGAGTTGCCAACCTCGCCTATGGTGGCCCGGCAGGCGGCAAGCACGTTCCTCACTTCTCCGCTCGGCATCCTAAGCTGGGCATATTTGCCGTCCTTTGCCACCAGCTGGACCGAGGCGCCGGCCGACCTGGCGATTTTGGCGCCCCCTAGGGGCCGAAGCTCTATAGAGTGGATCACGGTGCCGGTGGGGATATTGGCCAGAGGCAGGTTGTTGCCGGGCTTTATATCGGCCCGGGGCCCGGTCTCTATAAGGTCCCCCACTTTGATCCCTTTGGGGGCAAGGATGTAACGCTTGTCCCCGTCGGCAAATACCACCAGGGCAATCCGGGCGCAGCGGTTGGGGTCATACTCTATCTCCCTGACGTGCCCTGGCACCCCGTCCTTGTCCCACCTGCGGAAGTCTATAAGCCTGTACTGCCTCTTGACCCTGCCGCCGCGGTGGCGGGAGGTAATGCGGCCGTAGTTGTTCCTTCCGCCCGTGGAGTGCAGGGGGCGGACGAGGGAGGGCTCAGGCGTGCGGCGGGTAAGATTGGAGAAATCCTCCACCGAAGCGTTGCGCCTTCCCGCGCTTGTCGCTTTATAAATGCGGATAGCCATAATTAATCAATCCTTTTTCTCGGCTACCTAGTTACCGTTAGTAAATATATCAAGCTGTTGATCAGGCCCAAGGGTGACGATCGCCCTCTTTTCGCTCCTTCTTTTGCCAAAGTTGCCTTTGGGGAGGCGCCTGACTTTGCCCATGCGGTGGAGGGTGTTTACCGACTCCACTTTCACATCGAACAGCTTTTCTATAGCCTGTTTGACTTCGACCCTGTTGACGTTTTCGGGAATTACGAAGGTGTACTGCCTGCGATCGGAGTTGGCATAGCTCTTCTCGCTTACCACCGGCCTTATTATTACGTCCTGGAATAGCTTCTCCACGTCTATTTCTCCTTTGCGGCGCATGCCGCAGCGCACTTGCCAACAAACTGATCCATGGCCTCTTTAGAGAAGATGAGCTTCTTTGCGACGATGACGTCGTAGGTGTTTATCTGGTCCACAAAGATTGGGTTTATATACTCAAGGTTCCTTGCGGAAAGCCATTCGTTAATTTGATCGGAAGTCAAAACAAAGGTGGAGAAAGCGCCGCCGGCTATGGGGGACAAAATCTGGGCCGCCTTCTTGGTCGAGGGCTTTTCAAAGTTCAAAGAGCCAAGGACGCTGATGCATCCGGCAGAGGCCCTGTCGGAAAGGACGTACTTGAGGGCGAGGGCCTTCATCTTCTTGGGCGTCTTTTGCGAATAGTCGCGGGGTACCGGCCCGAAGGCTATGCCTCCGCCCTTCCATTGGGGGGCGCGGATAGATCCCTGGCGCGCGCGGCCTGTGCCCTTCTGCCTCCAGGGCTTCTTGCCCCCTCCGGACACCTCCCCGCGGGACTTGGCGGAATGGGTCCCCTGCCTGAGGGCCGCCAGGTGCGCCACCACCACCTGGTGGATAAGGGGAATGTGGTCGATTACCGTTTGGGAATCGTAACCGAATACGGACTCCGGGAGCCTCACCGATTCGCCCTTCTCCCCTTCGGCATTAGTGACTTGCACGGAAATGTCTACCATTCTTCCTATGCTCCCTTCACAGCGCTGCGAATGAGCACCAAAGATCCTTTGGAACCCGGGAGGGCCCCCTTGATTGCTATATAGCCTTCCTGGGCATGGACCTCCACGACTTTAAGGTTCTGGATGGTCTGCCTGTCCGATCCCATCCGGCCCGACATCCTCTTTCCGCGGAAGACGCGGCTGGGGGTGGCGCATGCGCCTACCGATCCCGGCCTTCTTTCGTTTTTATGGGAGCCGTGGGTCCTCCTGTAAGAGCGGAAGCCCCAGCGCTTTATGGTGCCGGCAAAGCCCTTGCCCTTGGTGGTGCCTATCACGTCCACCACCGCCCCCTGTTCGAAAGTGTCGGGGGAAAGCTCCTGGCCCAACTTGTATTCTCCGGCTTCAGGAGTCTTATATTCCACAAGGTGGCGCCTGGGAGTGACTCCGGCCCTTTCAAAGTGGCCGGCCAGGGGCTTGGTCACTTTCGCCGGCTTTATGCTTCCATACCCTATCTGGATGGCGTCATAGCCGTTCTTTTCCGAAGTTTTGACGTCGGTGACCACGTTCGTAGAGACATCCACAAGGGTGACGGGGATGACCCTCCCCTGCTCGTCCCAAACTTGGCTCATTCCCAACTTTGTTCCTAATAAAGCTTTTCTCTGCATGCTCCGACCTTTACAGCTTGATCTCTATATTGACATCCGTGGGCAGATCTATGCGCATCAATGAATCTATTGCTTTAGGGGTGGGATCTATTACGTCGATCAGGCGCTTGTGGGAGCGCCTCTCAAATTCCTCGCGCGAGTCCTTGTACTTGTGCGGAGAACGGATGACGCAGTAGCTGTTCCTTTCGGTAGGGAGCGGAATCGGGCCGATGGCCTTCACGCCTACGCTTGTTACAGTTTCAACGATCTTCTTCGCAGACTGGTCAATAACTTCGTGATCATAGGACTTGAGCCGGATGCGGATTTTTTGTCCCGCCATTGCTGTACGCCCTTCCTTTAGTAGTGCTTTCTTAACCCGCGACAGCCAAACGCAGGCCATATTATTGCCATGCAAAACCTACTCTGCCTTGGAAAAGGCGCGCCCGCTTTTCAAATTGTAAATTCAAACCGTCACAGGTCGACAAGTAAATCTTAATATCCAAGCCTCATTGTCGCAAATGAAAGACCGAAAACAAAAAAAGCCCCCGAAGGGGGCAAGCCTCTAGCGCTTGGAATACTGAGGGGCTTTACGGGCCTTGTGAAGGCCTGGCTTCTTCCTCTCTACCACCCTGGCGTCCCTAGTCAGGAAGCCGTGCTTCTTCAGGATTTCCCTGTTGTGATCGCGGTCAATCTCATTTAGGGCCCTGGAGATTCCGAGGCGCACCGCCCCCGCCTGGCCTGAAATGCCCCCGCCTCCGACGCGGACAAACACGTCGAACTTGCCTTCCAGATGAAGAAGGGCGAAGGGGGACTGGACCTCCCTGCGCGAAAGAGCCTGGGTAAAGTAGTTTTCCAGCGTCCTCCCATTGACCGTCCATTTGCCGCTTCCCGGCTTGAGCCACACCCTGGCTACGGCATCCTTCCTCTTGCCCGTTCCGTATCCAGGAGCTATAAGGCTCTGGCCAGCGCCTGCCTGCGGCTCGGTTTCGGAGCTGTAGGTTACGGCCTCTTGCAACTGATTTTCTGCCATTGTAACTTTCCTTTTCCTACTTCTGCTTGCCCTGGATCATCTGGGTAATTGCGAACTCCTTGGGCTTTTGGGCGCTATAGGGGTTCTGTGCGCCCGCCACTATATGCAGCCTCTTTATCTGCTGCCTGGAGAGCTTGTTTTTGGGTAGCATCCCCCACACTGCCTGGCGCACGAGCCTGTCGGGATTGCTTTTTCTAAGCGATCCGAGCGTGTCGGCCCTAAGACCCCCCGGGTAGCCTGAATGCCTGTAAGCGATCTCGGCTTCCTTTTTGCCGGTGAGCGCCACCTTGTCGGCATTGAGAACCACCACGTAGTCCCCCGCATCCGCATTCGGCGCGAAAGTCCTCTTATGTTTTCCCCTCAAAAGTGTGGACGCTGCGACAGCCAGCCTGCCCAGCACCACTTTCTGGGCGTCTATTACATACCAGTCATGAGTCAAGTCGGCCGGTTTGGGTGTAAAAGTCTTCACAACTAACCTTTTCTTTATCATTGTGTTTCTGCCGTTGTTTGCGCATTGCGATTCAATTCCCCGAAGTCCGCTCTGGCGAGTGGGAAGCGTCCAGCTAAACCGAAGGGAAACACAACAACTCCTTATTGTACATTATCCTGGGAAACTCTTTTTTCAGCCATTTTCCTTACTTCGGGGCTTATATCCCCGGCGAGGGCGGCTAAAACGTCCCGGGGGCAGTTGGGATTGCGTGCGACGCTGGATCGGATCATGGAAGAAAGGACAAATTCCTTCGTCCCCTCCGCGCTCCCTCCCCCTATCCCGGACAGGAAGCGCAGGAGGGAGGGGGAAGAGGAGGGATCCTGGGCGGCGTCCAACTTGGCCTTCCATGAAGAGTTTGGGTTTTCCAGTGCAGCCTCCCTTACCCGCGCTTCTTCGTCTTTTGCCAATTTGGAAAGCAGCCAGTTCTTCGAAGCCGGATTTGCCGCCACGGCCTCCCTGACTTCAAAATCCCCATCCGAACTTAGCCGCACAAGGATGTTGGGGAAGGAAGAAGAGAGGGCCAGGTAGAGGCGGTCTTCCTTTGGAGTGGCCGGATTTGCCGCCACGGCCTCCAAGAGGGCCGATCTTACGGCAAACTCCTCCTCGCCCACCTCCTCCTTCTTCAGGCTTTCCCTCGCAATCCTCGAGAGCTCTTCAGAGTCGCCCGAATGCCTTATGCGCTCGTATTCGTCGGTCAGAGTCCTTTTTTCGTCCATTTGCGCCCCGTAAAATAACCATTTGCCAAACTTATCCATCCATTGTATGCTTGAAAGTGCTGTGGTGCTCCACAGATGGCCCGATAGCTCAGTTGGTTAGAGCGCCGCCCTGTCACGGCGGAGGTCGCCGGTTCAAGTCCGGTTCGGGTCGCGGCAGGCGGTATAAATCCTTACCGCCTCGCTGCTGGCTCTGTAGCTCAGTTGGTTAGAGCGTACGACTGAAAATCGTGAGGTCAGCGGATCGTTCCCGCTCGGGGCCACGGTTCCTTATTATTGTTGGTTTCCATTCATTTTCTTCTCTTCCTTTGCAAATTTTAAAAACCTGTACCCCTGTCGGCCGGCGCGGCTCCTTTTCCATGATCCCTTTTCAATTTCACGCCAATAGGGGGCGCAAGAAAGGTTGGGCGCAAAGACGGAGCCTGAAAACTTCCCGGAAATTTCCGTGACGAAAGCCTCTTGCGCCAAGGGAACGGCCTCCTCGAAGGGGCGCCGGCCCCCTATGACGAAAGCCCTGGGGCATCCTGATTCCCGGCATATTTCAAGCGCCTCCTGCAGGCTGCGGGCGCTCAAAGCTCCGGCAAAAGA
>JAFYJT010000023.1 GCA_017537945.1 Aeriscardovia sp. | reverse complement strand
GTACGACATATTCAAACATAACTTATATGTTCCTGTGCACCATCCTCGTGTTCTTAATGACCCCGGGTTTGGCTTTCTTCTATGGCGGCCTGGTGCGCAAAAAGAATTCCCTAGCCATAATGTGGAAGGTCTTTTCGGCCATAGGCGTCGTAGGGCTTATGTGGATATTTGGAGGGTTTAGCCTAGTTTTCGGAAACAACCTTGGAGGTTTTATAGGCAATCCCATCCAGTTTTTCGCCCTTCACCACGTAATTTTTGATATTGATGGAAAGTATGGCGCCTCTATCCCCCTGCTCATGTTCTTCATGTACCAGCTGATGTTCGCCATAATCACCCTGCCCCTCATGACCGGCGCTACTGCCGGAAGAATGAACATGGGAGGCTGGATAGGCTTCCTCATCTGCTGGATGATCCTGGTTTACTTCCCCGTAGCCCACTGGATTTGGGGCGGCGGCTTCCTGGCCAAATGGGGATTTGTCGACTTTGCAGGCGGAACCGTCATCCATATAACCGCCGCCTTTAGCGGCCTTATGGCGATTTGGTACTTCGGAAGGCGCAAAGACTACGATGAGTGCCCCGAACCCGAGCCCTCCAATCTCGGGCTTGTGGCTATTGGTGCCGGCATGCTTATGTTTGGATGGTTCGGCTTCAATGCAGGCGGCACCCTCGCCTCTAACGATGTGGCCGCCATCGCCTTCGCCAATACCGGCATCGCTATGATTTGCGCCATGGTGGTTTGGTGCATCCTCGACTACGCCTTCAACGCCCACCACTGGTCATTCACCCAGCTTATGACCGGACCTATCGCCGGCGCTGCGGCTGTTACGCCCGCTTCAGGGTATGTCACTCCCTTGGGCGCCATCATCATAGGCTTCTGCGCCGCCGTGGTTTGCTACTTCTGCGTTTGGTTGGCCAAGAAGCTTAAGTGGGACGACACCCTTGGCGTTTGGGGCGTGCACGGAATGGGAGGATTCCTGGGCACCATCCTCATAGGGTGCCTTGCCGACCCCCGCGTGAACGGGGTCAGGGCCGGAGGCTACCAGTTCCTCGTACAGCTTTCCGGAGCCCTCCTTGTGGCCGCCTACTCCATGCTCGTCACTTGGCTGATCTTGGCCATTTTGGACCACATCTTCCACATCAGGACCACTAAGGAGCAGATGGATCGCGGACTTGATCCCGCCCTTTTGCACGAGCACTATTTCGTGGATTCGGACGTCGAGGATGAGAAGAAGGCCGAGCTTGCCGCTGAAGCCATGCAGGAAGCTTCCGCTTCTCCTGTATCCCCTCAAAACGAATAGACAAAAAGTCCCGGCTTAACGCGGGACGAGTATAGAAATGTCCTAATCCGACTCAGGATTAGGACATTTTTGTTTTACGCTACTCTTGTGGATTGGCCGTAAAGTGAATATATTTTCATTCTGAAAGGAGGAAACTATGCATTTAACAACTCGCGAAGAGGAAAAAATGTTGGTTTCAGTTGCTGCCATGGTGGCGCAGCAGCGCAAAGATCGGGGTCTTAAGCTGAATCACCCCGAGGCTATAGCCATAATTACTAATGCTGTCATTGAGGCTGCTCGTGATGGAAAAGACTGGAACGAGTGCGTAGCCCTTGGCAACAGCATCCTTACCCGTGACGATGTCATGGAAGGCGTTCCCGAGATGATCCCCATGATCCAGGTGGAGTGCACCTTCACTGATGGCACCAAGCTCATCACTCTTCACAATCCCATTCAGTAACCTGACAAGGAGTTAGACTTATGGTTCCTGGAGAAATTAATTACGCAGATGGGAAGATCACCTGCAACGCGGGATATCCCGCCACTTCGATAAAGGTCACCAACACTGGCGACCGTGCCGTGCAAGTTGGTTCTGAATTCCACTTCTACGAGGCCAACTCCGCCCTTGATTTCGACCGTGATCTGGCCTGGGGCAAGCACCTCGACATCGCTGCCGGCACCTCCATTCGTTTTGAGCCTGGAGATCAGAAGACCGTCCAGGTTGTGGACTACGGCGGACGCCGCCGTATCTTCGGCTTCAACAACAAGGCCGATTGCTACCTCGACGGCTTCGCGGCCCCCGAGACCGATTCTGAGACCTACACCGCAATGCGCAAGGCGAACATGAAGCTCGCTGCTGAGCACGCTCACGACCAGAAGTAAATTTTGGAAAGAAGGAACATCTTATGAGCTTTGAAATAGATCGCAAGACCTATGACCAGATGTTTGGCGCCACCACCGGTGATTCTGTCCGCCTCGGTGACACCAACCTCTGGGCCAAGGTAGAAAAGGATTTGACCGTCTACGGCCAGGAAGCAATCTTTGGCGGCGGCAAGGTCCTTCGTGATGGTATGGGCTGCAACACCACCTCTCTGCGCGAAACTGATCCGCAGGTGGCCGACGAAGTTATCACCAACGCCCTCATCATTGATTACACCGGCATCTACAAGGCCGACATCGGCATCCGCGACGGCAAGATTTTCGCCATCGGCAAGGCCGGAAACCCTGACAACATGGACAACGTGAACATCGTAGTGGGAGCCAGCACCGAAGCCATGAACGCTGACGGCAAGATCGTCACCGCCGGCGGCATCGACACCCACGTTCACTACATCACCCCTGAACTTGACGTGATGGGCCTCGACAACGGCATCACCACCGTGTTCGGCGGCGGCACCGGCAACTCCAACGGCACTCTTTCCGCCACCTGCACCCCGGGCAAGTACAACATCCACGAAATGCTTCGCTCCGTGGAAGGCATTCCCTTCAACTTCGGAACTTATGCCAAGGCCGGCGGCAGCCACGTCGAGACCGTAGGCGAGCAGATCCGCGCTGGCGCCATGGGCATCAAGGTCCACGAGGACTGGGGCGCCACCGCTTCCAACATCAACAACGGCCTGGATGCCGCCGACAAGTATGATGTCCAGCTTGCTGTCCACACCGACTCCCTCAACGAGGGCGGCTACGTGAACAACACCCTGAACGCCATCAAGGGTCGTACCATCCACTCTTACCACACCGAAGGATGCGGCGGCGGCCACGCCCCCGACATCATGGTGGTCTGCGGACAGAAGAACTTCCTGACCTCTTCCACCAACCCGACCAACCCTTACTGCAAGAACACCGTTGACGAGCTCTTCGACATGACCATGGTCTGCCACTCCCTCAACCCTGCTCTTCCCGAGGATGTGGCTTTCGCCGAGTCCCGCGTTCGTAAGCAGACCATCGCTGCTGAGGACGTCCTCCAGGACATGGGCGCCATCTCCATGATGACTTCCGACGCTATGGCCATGGGCCGTATCGGCGAAGTCGGAATGCGTACTTGGCAGCTGGCCAACAAGATGAAGAAGCAGAGGGGCCCGCTCGAAGGCGATAGCGAGTACAACGACAACAACCGCATCAAGCGCTACGTCGCCAAGTACACTATCAACCCTGCCATTACCAACGGCGTCTCTGATTACATCGGCTCCGTCGAAGTCGGCAAGTATGCCGATCTCGTGGTTTGGGATTACGCCTTCTTCGGCGCCAAGCCCTATGCCGTGTTCCAGAACGGCTTCGTGACCTACGCCAAGATGGGCGATGCCGGTTCGTCCCTCCCCACCCCTGAGCCCGTGAAGATGAGCAAGATGTGGGGCGCCCTGGGCAAGGCCCTGAGCGAGAACCACAAGACCTTCGTCTCCACCTACGCTTACGAGCACGGAATCAAGGAAGAGCTTGGCCTTGAGCGCCTCGTACTTCCGGTTCACCGCACTCGTAACCTGATGAAGGACGACATGATCTTCAACACCTACACGCCTTCCACCATCGCTATTGATCCTCAGAAGTTCACCGTCACCATCGACGGCGAGGTCATCACTTGCGACACCGTGGACGACATCTCCCTCGCGCAGCGTTACTACCTGTACTAATCTTTACGGTTTTCTACAGATAGAATAAAAAGGGTGCAGCCCCCTTAAAAGGACTGCATCTACTAGGTTCCTTTTTATAAGAAGGCAATATGGACGACATTATTGAAGAAATAATAGGCAATGTCGACACTTACCCGGATGCCGGGAAATATCACATAGAGACTGTTTATATGGACAACGAGGACTTGGCAAAGCCCATCCACCGCGTCACTTCCGATCACGGGCATGAATACCGCATGAGGCTGGATAGGAAGAACCTTCCCCTCAAGAGCGGAGACATCATCTGCAAAAAGGTGGATGACGAGGACGGAGAAACCCTGGTGGTAATCCATACGCAGTCCCAAGAGATGATCGTCATTAAGCCCAAGGACATCGACCAGATGGGCATCATAGCCCACCTTCTGGGCAATACCCACAAGCCGGTGAAGATTGAGAACGGCACGATCATCCTCGAAAGAGACCCGGTGGTGGAAAAGATCCTTGATCACAATCACATTCCCTACGACTTGGAGGAGATCACCCTTTCCGAGCCGTTGGAACACGTAGATCTGAGGTACTGATTTTCTAAGGCGGTCTTAATGAGCAGCAAGGAAGGGCGAACAGCCAAAAAAAAAGAGGAATACAAGGAGATAGATAGGAACCTGGAAATCTTCCAGGTGTGCGATTCTACTTTCCCCATTGGGACCTTCAATCATTCCTACGGTATGGAGACGTACCTCAGGGACGGTTTGGTTCATGATGCCTCCTCATTTGAGAAGTGGCTCTCGATTTACCTCGAGACTCAGTTCAAATGGGGCGAGGGGCTGGCCGTAAAACTGACTATGGAAGCCCTAGACAAGGGGGAGTATGAGAAAATCTGGCAGATAGACAGGATTTTGACCTTGTCAGCTGCGGCTCTTGAGACCAGGAAGGGCGCCAGCCTGATAGCGGTTCAGATGATAGATCTGCTCATCCGGCTCTATGGGGCTATGGAAACCAAAGAAGTAGAGATACTGCGCGAGTACCGCATAAGAATAAAAGAGGAGAAATCCTTCGGCAATCAAGCTATAGCCTTTGCCCTATTCATGCATATGCAGCGCTCCGACTTTCGTCAGAGCGTGTGCTACTACTCCTACAGCATCGTCACCACCATGGTGCAGAATGCCGTGAGGGCGATACCTCTGGGTCAGAAGGCGGGGCAGGACATACTTCACGCCATCTTTGGAGATATTATCGAGCTTTCCTCCGAAATAGAGGGGCTTGATGAATCTTATCTGGGCGCTTCGGTGCCTGGGGTGGAGCTTGCCCAAATCCGGCATGAGACCACCGTATTCCGTTTGTTTATGTCTTAAGTTTTAGGAGGGGTTATGTCTAATGGCAAGCCTGTAATAATAGGCGTGGGAGGACCCGTTGGGTCCGGAAAGACCAAGCTTTTGGAAGATCTTTGCGCCGTCATGGCCAAAAATTACTCCATAGGCGTTATTACCAACGACATCTATACCAAAATTGATGCGGAGTATATGCGTCAAAACTCGGTTCTCGAAGACGACCGCATCATTGGAATTGAGACGGGGGGATGCCCCCACACGGCCATCCGTGAGGATGTCTCTATGAACGAGGCCGGCATAGAGGAACTCGAGAAGAGATTCCCAGATCTGGATCTCATCTTCGTGGAGAGTGGCGGAGATAATCTGGCCGCCACCTTCAGCCCTGAACTGGTTGATTTTTCCATCTATATAATCGGCGTCCCGGAGGGGGAGAAGATACCCCGCAAAGCCGGGCAGGGCATGATAAAGAGCGATCTTTTTATAATCAACAAGACTGATCTTGCCCCTTATGTAGGAGCCGATTTGAAGAGGATGGAAAAGGACACCGAAAAGTTCCGCAAGCCTGGCAGCTTCGTCTTCACCAACCTCATGACCGGCGAAGGCGTGGACAAGGTTGTCAACTGGATTAAGAGAGAGTGCCTCCTGACTGACTAAGGACTGAGGGGCAGAAGCGCGTCAAATGGGAGGCGGCAGACTTTGAAGACGGACAAATCCTCGTGTGATGGATACACCGAGATCGAATTTACTTACCGGAATGGAAGGACCGTAGCGTCCAAGCGCATAAGCGGAGGCCAGTCTAAAGTAAGCGCGCCCCTGCGCTTAAATGACGAGGCGACGCCCGCGCTCTTCCTTATCACCATGGGGGGAGGGTTCGTAGAAGGGGAACACTACAAAACCTTCATAACCTCCCACGAAAAGACGCACGGAATAGTGGCCAGCCAAGCCCCCACCTATGTCTATAAGTGCAACGACGGTAAAACTACCGTTCAGGACGTGAAAGTCCAAGTTGATAAAGACGCCGTACTTGAGTACCTTCCGGATGACGTGATCCCCTACGGCAATGCCAAATATAGGCAGACAACGCAGATTGACGTAGAAAAGGGCGGGAGTCTTTTTTACACTGATGGCATTACGGCCGGATGGTCAATGAATCACAAGGACTTCCAGTACCGCTATGTCCACATGCTTTCCAGGATTACTTACGGCGGCCAGCTTCTTTTTAACGATAACCTCATCCTGGATCCTCATGCTTTTGAAATGGCAGAGCTGGGCCTTTTTGAAGGCTACAGGAACTACACCTCGCTTGTGGTAGTTGACGAGAGGGTGAATGCGAAGTTTGTAAAAGAGTTGCAGGATTTCAATAACATAGCTTTTCCGGGAGCCATAATGGGAATCTCGCTTCTTGAAGGCCCTGCTTTGGTTGTGAGGGTGCTTGGCGAAAGCCTCAGTGGCAATAAGGCGATTCTGTACCGCTCTATAAACTGGATGCGCGCTAAATTCTGGGGTCTTCCCCGCTTGAACTTGAGGAAGGATGCGGCGTTTGTAAACGCGCTTAAGGCCATAGGCGAGGCTTAGGCGGCCTCTTCTTATAGATAAAAAAAGGAAAACGGGGGTAACGACCCCGCTTTCCTTTTTTATTTTTGTCGGGCTAATTGGAAGAGGAAGAAGTCGAAGTGGGGAATAAAGGCTCCCCTTTAGATCCCAATTTTGGCTTTGTCGAAGTCCCAACTTCAGACTGGGTCAGCCCTACGGCCTTTAAAAGGGAGGTCAGAGGACTCCCCGTTTGGCTCCACGCTACATCAAATAGCCAGTAGTGGCCGTTTATTATAAAAGTCGGGGTGGTAATCTCACCCTTTAATTGTCCTGAAGGATGCTGCAAAGCGGTGTCTGTAGCCGCCAAACTGGTTTGAGCATTGACCCAGGGTATATAGGTGCCTTTTACTGCATCCTGCGCTACGGCCGTGCTTACCCCCGCCTTCTCCAGCTGGGAAGTAATCATGGCATTCGAGACAGGCTTGTAGTTCTGCGATTCTTTAGGCTGATAATCGGATGCAAAAAAGGCCCTCACCACATCTAAGAGTTTTTCAGGTTCGTGCTGCGCCACGTATACGGCAGCGCCTGCAGCCCTGCTTGAATACTCATCTGTAGACTCGTCGTTTAGGAAAGCCTCGGGGTGGATTTCTACATTTGCCTGTCCTGCATTCACCATTTGTATGAGGGTATTGTCTATATCCCTGTCCACTTCTCCGCATGCCGGGCAGATAAAATCCATGTAAATGCTTATAGTAGGCACGCCTTCTACGGGTTTGTTCAGCCCGTTTTTAGACACTAAAAATCCCCCGTTGGATAGGGCTGCCAATGGTTTGACTTTGACGGAGGCCAATTCCGCTTCAGCCTCCTGCCTTTCTTGTTGGGAAGTGGAGCTTGACTGGGAAGCGGAAGGCCGATTGGCCCTCCAAATGAAATATCCCACTACGCACAGCACTGCAACTAATACGACCACCACTACGATTCCTAGTATCGTCTGGCGTTTTCTGTCGTTTTTCTGTGTTTCAAGCCCTTTTTTATCGGCTACGGCTTTCTTTTTTGCCATTAAGAGTTCCCTTTGATCCTATAAGCGAGCAATAAATATGGGGCCCCAGTCAGCCCCTCCCAGGGCTAGGTAGACGGTCAAGCTTGCTAGGAGGAAGGCTCCCAGGAGTATAAGCAAGATTATTCCACATCTGGCTGAAGCGGGATGCAGATAGGCATCCCGGTTTACAAGTCCCGCGCCTTCCTCGTCTTTTAGGTGACGGATTCCCCGATAAATGGACCTGTAGGCAAAGTTAAATCCCATTACCGCGCTTCTGGTTCCCAGACGTGTAAAAATCATGGCCATCCAGCATGCGAGGGCCCAAAGGCCCAAAACCAGGCCCCCCCATGAGCGTGGGGGGAAGTTTACAAACCCCATGCTCCATCTGGATCCCAGAAAACCGGCCTTTACGGAAGGGTAGCCGAAACTTAAAAGCCAGTTGAAGAAAAGCAGCCCGAAAAACCATAGGAGGGCGGCCGGGAGCATGCGAATCAAAATTTTTACCGTCCACCAAGGCGAGCGGACCAAAATTTGGAGCCAGTTAAAGCCGCGTTTGCCTTTTCGCCGCCGCAGTTGCTGAATATTTAAAGTGTAGCCGTAAAGGTAGAAACATATGTAGATGACAAAGGAAGTTATGAATCCTTCCATAGGAACGGCATTTGAGAGGAAAAAGATGGGAATTACCAAGAGGAGCGCCAAGAGCTTCCCGTACATTTTCGGCTTCGTTTCATCAAATTTCCCTTTTTCCCGGCTTTTGGGGGAAAAGTAATTTGGAGAGGCGGAAGAGGCGAAATGGGGAAGCGAAGGATCGGGAGCCAAGGAATGCTTAAGGGGGGTTTTGGGAGAAGGGGCTCCTTTGACGGCCCGAGGGATGGGAAGGAGGGCGGTGGGGGCATCAAACTCACTGATTCTGGGCCCGTCGTCCGCACTCTCTTCATCTTCCTCTTCTGGATCTTCGAATGAAGAGAAATCCACATCCTCATCAGATCCCGGAAGCTTTTCCCGGCGCTCATCTTTGCGCCAGCTCAGTCGCGGATTAAAAATTGCTCCTCCTTTTTCTGAAGCTTTAAATATTTTGCCATATTACGTCTATCAGATTCTTAATGGGAAGGCGCTGTTTGGGGTTGGGATCCAGCGCCCGGCCGAAGGCGGAAGCCAAAACGGGGGGGAGGGAGGAAAAATCGAATTTCCCCTTTTCCTCTTTATCCAAAATCCCCGCGACCCCTCCCCGTCCGAAAGGGGAACGGCCTAAAGCGGCAAAGGCCAAAACGGCGCAAAGGGACCACCAGTCGCTTCCGGCCCCTTCGGGCTTGCCTTCCAAAAGTTCTGGGGCTATGTAGCCAGGAGTCCCCATTATTAGGCCCGTACGTGTGAGGTGGGTTTCTTCCGGGTTCATAGCTATGCCGAAATCCACCAGCACAGGCCCCTTTTCAGCTATGATTATGTTTTCCGGCTTTATATCCCTATGGATTATGTGCGCCTTGTGGATAGCGTGAAGGGCGAAAGCCAATTTATCAGCCAGGAGGGCAAGGTATTTCCCCTCATAGATTCCATTTGTTTTAACGTCTGCAGAGAGGTTATCCCCCTCCACAAACTCCATAGCTATAAACGGGGTCGATCCTTCTATGTCGGCCTCCACTATTTTGGCTACGCTGGGGTTGTCGACGCTAGAGAGGGCGCTTACTTCCCTTTTGAGGCGGCACAAGTCCCTAGGATCCAACACCTTTGGGATTTTTAGGGCCACTATTTTTCCGTTTTTTCGGGCTTTGTAGACGCTTCCGCCGCTCCCCCCTCCCAGGGGGTGGAGGATTTCGTAACCTCCCGGAACGCACCCGAACATTAACTTCCCCCGTCATAACCCTCGATTACCATAAAAAATATAGTATTTTTTACCCCTCTAAGCCGAAAAAGAGATGAAATGGCGTCCGTAAGGTACGAAGGCGTTAGCTTTAGATATTCCAAGAAGTTTCCTTTGGCCATTGAAAACCTTTCTATAAAGGTGAAGGAAGGCGAATTTCTGGCTGTGGTGGGGTCTTCCGGTTGCGGGAAATCCACTTTTCTACGCCTTGCGGCGGGCCTCGAAAAGCCGGAAACGGGGGCAATTTATTTTAATGGAAAAGATTTTTCCCGCGTCCCCACGAAAAAAAGGGATGTTTCTATAGTATTCCAGTCGCCCTGCCTCTATCCTCATTTGGACGTTGCGGCAAATATTGCCCTTGCCCTCAAAATAGCGGGCAAAAAAGCAATAGGCGAAAAGGTGGAGGAAGCGGCAAAAATGTGCGGTATAGAAAAACTCCTCCCCATGCTTCCTTCAGAGCTGTCCGGAGGACAGAAGCAGAGGGTGGCTATAGCCCGGGCAATAGTGCGGCGCCCCGATCTTTTTTTGATGGATGAGCCCCTTTCCAGCCTGGACAGCAATCTTCGCTTCCAAATGAGGCGCGAAATAAGGAACCTGCAAAAAAGGATTGGCACTACCGCCATTTACGTTACCCACGATCAATTAGAGGCTTTAACTATGGCAGACAGGATTGCCGTTATGAGGGATGGGAGGATGGAGCAGGTAGGGACGCCTGAAGAAGTGTATAAAGATCCCGCAAATACCTTCGTAGCCTCCTTTATGGGGCAGCCCCCTATGAACTTGGTTGAAGAGGAGGCGGAGGACGGAAAATTCTACCTCGGCGGTTTCGCCTTCCCTTCCCCCGTGCCTTCCGGAAGATTTATTGCAGGATTTCGTCCGGAAACCGCGAGGGTCGGAGGGGCAGGACCCCAAATTGAAGTTTTAGGCAGTGAAAACATGGGCAGGGAATTTTGGCTCCGCGCCTCTTTAATCGGCGGGGCAGGGGGGGATATTTTCGTCCTTTCTTCCCTGCCTTATCCTGCGGGCGCGCGCGTTTCTTTTTCCCTCTCCCCCCAAGACTTCAGGTATTTTGACCTTTCCGGCAGGAAGCTTTCCTAGCCTCTACTGTCGCAAACAAGGCTATGGCTGCGGCTGTTGAGACGTTGAGGGATTCCATTTTTTCCTCTATGGGGATTTTGGCCTCCATATCGCATTTGGTGCGCGTGAGGCGGCTCATGCCCTTCCCTTCCCCTCCGGCCACCAGCACAAGGGGATCGGATTCAAATCCGGTTTTCCCCACTTCCCTCTCCCCTTCCCCGTCCAGGCCAACCACTGCATAG
This sequence comes from Aeriscardovia sp., assembly GCA_017537945.1. Classification (GTDB taxonomy): domain Bacteria; phylum Actinomycetota; class Actinomycetes; order Actinomycetales; family Bifidobacteriaceae; genus RGIG1476. The sequence goes on along the minus strand of JAFYJT010000023.1, from coordinate 41,015 downwards.
CCAAGTTTTTTGAGCCTTTCCAAAGTTGAATTCAGATTTTCCACCCTTATCACATTCATAAATGCGCATGCCCCTGCGCTTGCCTTCCAACAGGCTGCAGTTACGGAAGCATTGCGCCTATGCGGGATTATCACCCCCTCGGCTCCAAAGGCCGCGGCCGATCTGATAATGGCTCCCAGATTTTGAGGATCGGTCAAACCGTCAACGGCGATAAAAAGGGGAAGAGGCGTGGAGAGGCCTTCAAGGACGTCGTCAAGGCTCTTGTATTCGTATCCTTTAGCCTCCAGCAAGACCCCCTGGTGGGCTTTGTTCTGGGCCATGCTTTCTATTTCCCCCCTGTCCCTTTGCAGGATGGGGATTCCTTTTTTAGATGCCAGGATGCAGATTTGCTCTACCCTTTCGTCTTTCTGCAACCCCCTGGCCAAAAACAGCCTTTTTGCTTCCATGGGAGTTTTCAGCGCTTCAAGGCACGCGTTCCGACCAATTATTATTTCTTCAGCCCCTTTGCGCTTCTCTTCGCCCCTCTTTTTTGCCGCCAGGTAGGGATTGGCCGCCTTTCTTTTTTCCCGAAGTTCTTTTTCCTTATAGGCTTTATGCCAGGTGCGTTCTTCGGCCCTGGGGGTGGGGCCCTTCCCCCTTAGCGATCTTCTTTTGGGGACCATCTTCCTCCTCAGTAGTAAACCATTTCCATAGCCTCCCTGACTTTCTGCAGGGTGCGGGCCGCTATTTTTTCTGCTTTTTCATTTCCGGCCTTCAAAATTTCCCGGATTTCGCCTTTGTTTTTTTCCAGCTCCCTCCTTTTTTCCCTTATAGGGGCCAAAAATTCGTTTACGCTCCCGGCCACATAGCTTTTAAGCGCCCCCGCGCCTCCGTCCCCTATATCCCTGGCGATTTCTTCTTCGCTTCTTCCCGTCGTGAGGGCTGCGGTGGTGAGCAGTGCTGAAATCTGTGGCCTTTTTTCCGGATCGAAAGTAATTTTCCTTTCCGAGTCCGAGGGGGACTTTTTAATGAGCTCCCAGGTCTCTTCCTCCGTAGAACAGAGCATTATCGAATTCTTGTAGGACTTGCTCATCTTCCTTCCGTCAAGGCCCGGGATTTCCGGCGCTTCCGAAAGGAGGGCTATAGGCAGCGAAAAGCTGGGCGCGCCCCCAAACCTGGAGTTAAACCTTTTGGCTATGGTCCTTGCGATCTGGATATGGGGGAGGTTGTCCTTCCCCACGGGCACGACAGTAGGAAGGCTGTCGGCGGAGTAAAACAGGATGTCGCAGCTTTGGTGCACGGGGTAGGTCAGCAGCAGGGCGGTAAGGGAGTGGTTTGAGGCCAACATTTCGGCATGCACCGTAGGATTTCTCAAAAGCTCCGCCTCGCTTACCAGAGACATAAACGGGAGCATGAGCTGGTTAAGGTCGGGAATGTAAGAATGGGTGAAAATCATGGTCTTTTCCGGGTCTATCCCGCAGGCCATGTAGTCTATCACCATTTCCAGCACGTTGTCTTCTATGCGGTCTGTAGTGTCCCGATCGGTTATCACCTGGTAGTCGGCTATTACTATGGCGCATTTAAGGCCTTTGTTCTGCAGTTCCACCCGGCTCTTTATAGATCCGAAAAAATGCCCCAGGTGCAGCCTGCCGGTGGGCCTGTCGCCGGTAATCATTTTGAAAGAGGAAGGAGACTTTTCTATCTTCTCCTTCGTTTGCCGGCTTCTCTCTTTGGCTGCCAGGAAAGTCGCCTGCGCCTCCTCTTCCCTTCCTTCTTCGCTCATTCGTCCTCCGTTCGGGTTACGTTAAAATGATAATCCGGCCTTTTCTCTTATCGTAAAAGCCTCCAATGCCTTAAAGGATTTATGATACCCTTTAAGATGATGATTTGGATAGTGTAGGCAGGCTTGTGCAGCTTTGAGCTTGCTTAACGCTGACGAGGGAGGTCAAATGGGCCGCGGACGTCAGAAGGCAAAACAGACACGTGCCGCTCGGAAGCTGAAGTATCTCACAACCGACACCGATTATTCCCAGCTCCAGAAAGAGCTTTCTCACAAAAAACAGGATCGCGCAAATGACGAGGCGAAGGCTCAGGAAGGCGAAGAGGATTTGGACGATTATGCTTCGTGGGCTGCCAAAAGCGCTTCCAGCGCAGAGCTTCTAAAGGAAAACGTTTCCCTAAAAACCGCAATGGCCAAAATGGCCCCCGCTTTTGAAAAAGAAAATCAGGAATTGTAAAAGCGCCTTAGAGCGCTTTCTTTAAATTCGTCAAAATACCCTCCTTCTATAGAGGCCCTTATGTCATCGAGGAGGTGAACGAAGAAGTATTCGTTGTGGATTGTGGCCAGGGTGCTGCCGTCCATTTCCTTGCACCTTAAAAGGTGGCGGACATAAGACCTGGAGTAGTGCGTGCAGGCGTAGCACCTGCATCCTTCTTCCAAGGGGCGGGCATCATACAAAAAGGCGGCCCGCGTGACGTTGTAGCGCCCGGAATGCGTATAAATCGCCCCATTCCTTCCGCACCGGGCCGGGAGCACGCAGTCGAAAGTATCCCCCCCATTTTCGACGCCTGCAAACACATCGTCTACGGCGGCGATGCCCAGAATGTGCCTAGGCTTGTCTTCAGGAAGCTCGTCTGCGACCCATGCGCAAATCTGGCCTAAAATTTTCTTTTCCAAGGCTCCGCCAATTCCGAACCCGTCGACGTTGAGGCTGGAAATTTGCAGGGCCGCCTTCCTTCTAAGATCCTCGTAATTGGCCCCCTGCAGCACTCCGAAGAGGGCCTGATACGGCTTGCCCCCCCTTTGCGAGCTCAGCCTCTCATGCTCGGCCACGCACCTTTTGGCCCATCTAAACGTCCTTTCCAACGACTCTTCCTGATAAGACCTGGGGTCTACGAGCGTTGTCAGTTCGTCGAAAGCAAATATGACGTCTGCCCCGATTTTGTGCTGGATTCCTATGGAGATTTCGGCCGAAAACCTGTCCTTGGCCCCGTTCAAGGGGGACTTGAAGTCCACTCCGTCTTCGTCCACAAAGGCGCGCCTCTCCCTGGTTTCCGCCACTATATCTCCTTTGGAAAGGCCCGAAACGTCCATGGCGAGGATCTTTTTGAACCCCGATCCGAGCGAAAGGACCTGGAAGCCGCCTGAATCGGTGTAAGTGGGGCGGCTCCAATTCATAAATTTTCCAAGGCCGCCCATCGCTTCTATTACTTCTTCTCCCGGCCTCTCGTGCAAATGGAACGCATTGGAAAGGAGGACCTGGGCGCCAAGTTCCTCCATTTTGTCTGACAGCACGCCTTTTATTGCGGCCTGGGTGGCTACCGGGATGAAGGCGGGGGTGAAGATGTCCCCATGGGGGGTGTGGATTATCCCGCTCCTCCCGTGCCTCTTCCCTCCTTTGCCCAATCCTTTTCCAGACTGCGGCAGACGTTTTGAGAGCGAAAAATAAAAGGGTTTGTTCATATTCACCAATTCTATTAGGACGGCCCTTGGTTTATTAACTTGAAATTTTTCTGAACGTTTTCTAGATACTTTCTAAAATTTGTCCCATAATCTATTTTTTAGAAAATAAAATAAAAATATTTGTTGCAAAACTCAGCCTCCAAGCAGAAAGGGCGAGCGAAATGGCTCAAAGAGAGGACGAGGGGCCGCACGATGAGGGACCTCGCAGCGATTCTGGCGTAAATTCAAATCCCCCAGCGCCTGGAGGGGCGCAGAGGAGCGGGGCGGAAGGCCCCCAGGCCCCTTATTATCCTCCGGCCCCCCAGCCTCAGTCCCGGCCGCCCCAATACGGATATGGGCAGGGAGGCCAATACGGCTATCCGCCTTACGGGCAGCAGGGAGCTCCGGGCGACTTCCGTCCTGGCGGCGCTTCGCCCGTCCCTCCCTCCGGCGGGGGTTTTCGCCCCCAGGGGCCGTCCAACCGCGACAAATCCGGAGGATCCGTACTGAACAAAGGCTGGTTTGTAGCCATTATTACTGCCGTGATTACGGGGATAATCGTCCTTTTGATAGGCTGGGGGCTGATAAGGGGAGGGGTCATAACCGTGCCCGAACAGTCTTCGATTTCTTCCCTCCAGCCTTCCAGCGGGGCCGAAGGAACGGTAAAGGTGACAGGCCAGGAAGCGCCGGATTGGAAAGCCGTCAACAAAAAGGTCGCTTCCTCGGTAGTCGCAATCACCGTGCAGCTTTCCAATGGGATAGCCAAGGGATCGGGCATTATCTATAACAAGTCGGGGGATATAGTAACCAACGACCATGTTATAGAAGAGGCGGAATCCATAGAAGTGACCCTGAGCAACGGCAATATGTATTCGGCCAAAGTCCTAGGCACGGATCCGACTACCGATCTGGCCGTAATTCAGCTTCAAAATGCACCCTCCGATCTCCAACCGGTGACTTTTGCAAATTCCGACGACCTTGCGGTAGGCGAAAGGGTGATGTCTATAGGAAATCCTCTGGGGTATGAAAATACGGCCACTACCGGCATTATTTCGGCCCTAAACAGGCCGGTGGAAGTTTCGGATGCGACAGAGAGCAACATAGTCACCAACGCTATCCAGATTTCGGCAGCTATAAACCCCGGAAACTCAGGCGGACCCACCTTTGACGCCGCTGGGGACGTCATAGGGATAAATTCTTCTATAGCCACCCTGTCTTCTTCCTCTTCCTCCGGCGATTCCCAATCCGGGTCCATCGGCATCGGCTTTGCAATACCTTCCAATCTGGTCCAACAGATCGCGAACGAAATTCTAAAAGACGGCCATGCCACCCACGTTGAAATAGGCATTACCGTGAGCACGGGCACGGGCACCGCAGGCAACGTGACGAGGGCGGGGGCCAAAGTTGTCTCCGTCCAACCCAACACCCCCGGATCCAGGGCAGGCCTTAGGGCCGGGGACGTCATCATAGGGTATGACGGCCAGTCGGTAGGAAGCATGTATTCCCTCCTGGGATATGTCAGGACTGCCACTTTAGGGCAGGTTATAAAGCTGACGGTGATAAGGGACGGAAAGGTGATAAACCTTTCGTGCACCATGAATAAAGTGGAGCAACTTACCACCAACTCCACTTCCCAGCAGAAAAGGAGCTACCAGGACTACGGCCTGTTAGACCCATTCGGCCTGTTTTAAAGCCAAAAGTAAAGTAAATACGGGGAGGGTTCCCCGTATTTTTATTTTGAGGGAGGAAGATGCAGGAAAAAGGCAGGGAATGGAAAGTAGCCGTAGTGGGGGCGGGGCCTGCCGGCGTTTACGCCTCGGACATTCTCATAAAAAGGCTTAAGGAAAAAGCGCCCCTCCTGGGGCTGCCTGCAGCAGTACATATAGACGTTTTTGAAAAAAATCCAGCCCCTTACGGGCTCGTGCGATATGGGGTGGCTCCCGACCATCCGGCTATAAAGAGCATTTCCCAAGCCTTGGACCGGGTGCTTGAAGCAAAAGAAATAAGCTTATACTGCAATGTCTGTTACGGAAAAGATATGGCATTGGGAGATCTTCTTCCCCGTTATGATGCGCTTATTTTTGCCACAGGCGCAGGGGAAGACGGAAGCTGGAGGCTGGGGCAGGAAAAAATTGAGGGGGTGCTTGGGGCCGGGCAAATTGCCGGGTGGTACAATTCCCTGCCAGGCTTTGCGCCCCCGCTTCTTAATAGCCGGGCGGCGGCGGTAATAGGGGGCGGGAACACCGCACTGGACGTAGCTAGAATCCTCCTTCAGGATCCTTATACGCTTTCCAAGACCGACATGCCTTATGAAGTCTGGTCAAGGTTAGCCTCCAGCCGTATTGAAGAGGTCCATATTTTCATTCGCCGCGGGGTGGGGGGAAATAAATTTTCGGCCCAGCAAATCCGGCAGCTTAAAGGATGCGGCAGGTTGATTTTGGATGAGTTTTCAAAGGACAGCCTAAAAAGCTTCGAGCCGGATGAAAAGGCCGCGAAGGAAGTGAAAAACGAACTGGAAAGCCCGGGCGCGGAAGGAAGTCCAAAGAGGGCCTATATGCATTTTTCCTCCTTTGTTTCCGCACTCTTTGCTCCTGAAGGGCGTTTGGAAGCGCTTGAAATTTCAAGAAACGAAGGAGGGGAGCCGAAAGGCGCTTTTTGTTTGAAGACGAGGCTGTGCATAAGCGCCGTAGGGTGGAGAAGCCAGAAATTGCCCGATCTCCCATTTGATGGCTCCAAAGGGATCATACCTAATGAGGGGGGCAGGATAGGGAGGAAAGTTTACGTAGCCGGGTGGGCGAAGAGGGGATCTAAAGGCCTAATCGGAGCCACAAAGGCTGATGCGTCCCAGACGGTAGATTTAATCCTTTCGGATTGGAGCCAATCCGGGCAGGGCCCGATCGACGCCTCCCCCATTGAAGAATTTCTGAAGGAGCGCGGCATTCCTTTTACAAACAAGGAAGGCTGGTTCCTTTTGGAGGGCTACGAGGCCCGTTTGGGCAAGCCCGACAATAAGAAAAGCGTAAAAGTGGGATCGGCCTGCGAAATGAAGAGAATTTCAGGCCTTGCCTAATACATAAAGGTCTTATATACTTTTTCCTGTAACTGTCCACTCATCGGTTTTGATCGACCTGAGTGTTCGGGGACTTTTGTATACACAGTGGCGGACGTAGTTCATTGGTAGAATGGAAGCTTCCCAAGCTTCAGAGGCGGGTTCGATTCCCGTCGTCCGCTCTAATGAGGGCAGGCCTCGTAAGGCCTGCAGAGAAGCATTAGGCTTTGAAAGGCCGTCCTTTGGGGCGGTCATTTATTTTTTGCCCTCTAGAAAATCTTAAATTGGCTCCGGGCTTGAAAGAGGCTGATTTATGCTCAATAGTTCCTTGGTAAAACTAAACTGTTTTAAAAAAGGGGAAGATATTTTTCTCGGCCGGTGCTTCTTCCCCTTTTCCCGGAGGATTTAACGTCTGCGAGGTGGATATGACGGAAGAATTGAGTGAGCCTGAAGCTTGGGAGCTTTTGTGCGAGTATACCAAAGGGGAGGCCCTTAGGAAGCACGCCAGGCAGGTGGAAAGTTGCATGCAGGCCATGGCCAGGCATTTTGGACAAGACGAAAAGGCATGGCAAATTGCCGGCATGCTTCATGATCTGGATTATGAGATGTACCCCGATCAGCACTGCATCAAGGCCAAAGAGATCATGGAAGAAAGAGGGATAGATCCCCTTTATATACGGGCGATGCTGTGCCATGCATGGGGAGAAAGAACCCAGGAAAAGCCGGAATCTGAAATGGAAAAATCCCTCTTTACTGTAGATGAACTCTCGGGCCTCATAAATGCCGCCTGCCTCGTCTATCCTTCAAAGTCCATTGAGGACTGCACAAAAAAGTCTGTACTCAAGAAGTTTAAAGACAAACGTTTTTCAGCCAAAATCGACAGGGATCACATTCTGCAAGGGTGCGAAATGCTGGGGATGCCTTTAGAAGAGGTTGTAGATATTTGTATAGGGGGGATGAAGGAAAACAAGGAACTGTGCGGATTCTGACACAGCTGGTGGTCAGATTTTATTTTTCAGCTTTTTTGCGGCCCTGAGGGCGCTGTAAAAAGTCTTGTGTATCGGTATGTCTCGGCTAGGCGGAACCTTTTCTACATCCTTGCTAAATTTCGTTTTAAACTCATTGAGCCCCTTCAAGGTGGGGGAAAAATCGCTCCCTATCCCCATAAGATCGTACCTGCCAATCCCTTGTTCCCCCAGGACGCAGCACTCTGTGAAAAGGAGTTTATCTGTTACGTGCATTCGCATTGCACTGCTTTGCATGGCTGCGTAGTACCTCACGGCCAATCCGGAATTCAGGGTTATTATCGACCATGCCCTGATTTTTCCCTCTTCCCGAGCTGCAAAGAGCCTGCAGTGGTCATAGCCTAAGATTGTGAGCATTTCTTCATAATTTTTGGAGGGCATTGGGACAAAACCGTCCCTTTTGGCCGTTTCCTCCATTACAGGATAATAGGGGGAAAAATCTTCATAGGCCAGCTTTGTTTCATCTGAACATTCGGCCTTGCATTCCCTTCCGGCCTTCCTCACGTCCCTTCTTCCTCTCGGCTTCATTTCCGCAAGTATTTCTTCGGGATTTTTGTAAAGCTTTACCACCACTGTGGAATCGTAAGTAACCGTTGAAAGCAGGGGGGCGCTCTGCGGTATTTCGTCGCGCAGGGAGATCCTTGCAAAAACTATGCTTTTGTCCATTTTTCTTACAAACCCCGAAAGCACTCTCGCAAGATTTTCTTCATCCTGGACGGTGTATTCTCCGGCCCATACCGGGCCGTGCTGGCAAACGAGGTATCTGTAGCCGTGAGTTTGAAATTCCAAAAACACTCCCAGAGCCATCACGCGGTCCCCGTTCCTAAAAATTAAGTTCCCGCCCCCCTCCTGGCCCCTCCATTGGGATCTGCCGCTTATGTGGGACTGATATTTGATCCAATAAGTGCTCTGCTCTATCGGAAGGGAGATATTTGACTTCCTGGCAATTTCGTCAAATTCTTCGCGTGTGACTTCTTCTGCAGATATCATTTGAATCCAATCTAGACGTGCAGGCTTATAAAGCCGAGTATGATTAGGAAAGCGGAAAGTATGGCGGTCCCTAAAGCGACAAAAGTGGCCTCCTTCGAGGAGTGTTTGACGATGCTTGCCAGTTTGCTCAAGGGGGCCGCAACTGACAACAAAAAACCTCCCTTTAAAACTTTGCAGCTCTTTTTTGGTTTGTCTTTGGCTACTCGCTCTTTTTTATGGCGCTGTCTTTTTGGTTTTTCCCTAAAGGTTTGGAGCTTTTCTATTTTTGGAAATGCCTCTGCGGCACCCTTGCGGTTCCCAGCGCCCCCTGCCCCAGAAGGAACAGAGGACAGCTCCTGCGTTTCCTCTTCTACAAACTCATTTGAAGCTGGAATTTGCGAAAAGGCGTCTTCAGTCTGGTAGTCGTCGGTGTAAACAGAGTTCTCCGTAGTTTCAAGATTGCTGGAATCTTCCTCTTGCGGTCCGCGATCCTGCACTTTCACTTCTTTGGCGAGAGGAGGGGGAAGAAAGGCTCGAGCTCTTTAGCACGGGAAAATGGGGGAAAATTCAGCCCTCTTTCGATCTCTTCCCAGCCTTTAAGTCCAAAAGAGAGATCTAAAAAGGCTTCGGGTCCCACTTCCAAAAAGTCGGGAGGCATCAGATTATGAGGATCAGATTTAGATCCTGAAAGCACCTTGCAAGCGGCAAACGGCACCACCCTGACCTCGATACTTTCTCCGGGGCACTTCTCCCTCAAAAGGGAAATGCAAAACCTGACGGCCTTCCCAACGAGGGAGGGCGGAAGAGAGTCAAATCTCCCCCCTCTAAGCCCGGCTACGCACTCCCTAAGCTCCAAGGGGGCCAGGAAGGGAGGTTGGGCGTTAAGCCTTTGATTCGTCCTTGTCAGATCCGTCCTCTTCGGCTTCATCGGAATCTTCGTCAAGTCCTAAGTCTACGGGAGAGGAACTGTTTTCCCACGATTCCTCCCACGGATCGTTTTTCGGATGCTTTTGAGAGTATATGTAGCGCCCCAAAACTGCTGCCAACAGGGCGCCAAACACGATGGCTAGAAATTTCCAAAAACCTGACTTCATTGCCAGCCTCCTCTTCAGTGCGAATGGCCTTCTAGTATAGATCTTAATAGATTCTAATGAAGAAATCCCAACTCCGCCCTATCTCCACCACATAGTCATAACAAATCCTACAAACATCAAGCCAAATCCTATTAGCAGGTTCCAGTTCCTAATGGCGGGAATGGGGTATCGTCCGGAAGTGACATAGTTTACCACCACCCAGGCCAAGCCTATTACCAATAGCGCGGCAAAAACCGGGACAAACCATTTGGGATTGGTCCTGGTCTTCTTTATAGCCTTTTTAATGCGTTTGTCATTATCTTCCTGCCTCTCCATAAGCCTTCGAATGCTTGCAGGCATATCCTCAGAGGAGGCATCCGGGTTGAGAAGGGCGTCTACCTTATCGAATTCGGGCTTTTCTTCTTGTGTCCCCCCCTCGTTCCTTTCCTCTTCCTCGTTTTTCATAAACCTCCTTAGTATCTTTATATAGTGTAGTCAATCTGCATGATTCAATAGAATTGGGATTCATGTCGATTGTGATGGAGGCGCAATTATTAGGGCTAAATCCAAACACCGCGGTAAGAGGAAGAAGGCCTTCACGACAATAGGGGCGATAGGGGAAATCCTTCTCACCTTGGCTGCTCTGTGCATCCTTTACGCCATTTGGCAAATAGGCTGGACCGGGGTAATTTCCGAAAGGACCCAGACCAACGAATTTAATACGGTCAGCTGGGAAACTCCGGGCACCGGGGGGGACGGGTACAAAATCGCCACTCCCCAGTCGGGCGCACCCCCCATCCTCCCTAATTTGAAGACCCCAGGGGCTATTTTGGGTGAAATTTACATCCCCTGCTTTGGATCCCAATATAAGAGGCTCATTGTCCAAGGAACCAGCCTCGTTCAGTTGGACAGGCACGGATTGGGCCATTATGAATCCACCCCCATGTTTGGCGCCATAGGAAATGTGGGGCTGGCCGGCCACCGGGAAGGGTACGGCTCCCCCCTGGGGGACGTGGCACGTTTCAAAACCGGGGACGAGATTATAATTCGCACTACGCAGTATTGGTACATATACGCCTACCAGAGCTACCAGATAGTGCTCCCTTCTCAAACCCAGGTCATAGATCCGGTTCCCAACCAGCCCGGGGCAAGGCCTACCGAACGCCTAATGACTTTGACTACTTGCACCCCCCGGTACGGAATTCCTACCCACCGCTGGATAGTGTACGCAAAGTTTAAGTACTGGGCCTACGTCAAAGACGGAATTCCCGCCGCCCTGGCCCAAGAGGGCTCGGGCGGGGAAATCACTTTCCCGGCTGCTTTTAACAGCTGGACCGCTTCCATTCCGCCCGTCAGTTCCATTTTCTATTTCCTTTTGGCAGCCTGGCTCATAGTTTTCGCGTCAGCCGCCGTCACTTGGAGGTGGCCCAGCGCAAGGAAAAACGCCCAAGGAAAAAGAAATAAGCCCTACAGCATTTATTCGGCCCTGCGCTGGATAAATCCTGGAGTAAGGGCGGTACGCTGGGCTCTGTTGATACTGGGGATTTTCTGCCTCATAGCGCTCCTTTTCGCATGGGTTTTCCCCTGGATGGCTTCCACGATTCCAATCCTTAAATCCTCTTCAAACTATGTAGCCATCCCGCAATAAGCGCATTTGCCCGCTAGGGCTCTATAGTTTTGCACCGTACTATGTAACGTACTATATAATTTGTCTTTATTAATTTTGAACTTACACTCATTCAAAGGGGAATAGAGCGTATGCAGGAACAACGCACGTCCATTCCTTGGGGGCTCTACACCATAGGGGGCCTCGGGGGGCTCTTATTCGGGTACGATACGGGAATTATTTCTGGTGCGGGCCCAATTATTCAAGGTGACTGGAAATTGAATGCGGCCCAGCTAGGATTTATAACCGCAAGCGTCCTAATAGGATCTATGGTGGGGGCGCTGGCCATAGGGGGCCTGGCCGACAGGTTCGGGAGGAAAAAGCTTTTTATTATCGCAGCCCTCCTCTTCATAGCCGGCGGATTTTTTTGCATGTTTTCCCAAAATTTTGCAGAAATGAGCATCGCAAGGATCGTTTTGGGCTTTGCGATAGGTGCGGCATCCTCCCTTACCCCCACTTACCTTGTCGAACTCGCAGACAAGGATCACAGGGGGTCGGTGGCTTCCATGTTCCAGCTAATGATAACCATCGGCATCCTGGTGGCATATTTTGCAAACCTTCTATTTTTAAACCACAACATAGGGGGCCTGGCCGACTGGAGGTGGATGCTAGGATCCGAGCTTCTTCCTGCGGCAGCTTTGATGGTAGGCTCTATCGCCCTCCCCGAAAGCCCGCGCTACCTCATAAAGGTGGGAAAAGTAGATTTGGCCAGGAAAATCCTGGAAAAGCGGCTGAAGAGGGACGGTTCCGAAGAGATAGCCGAAATACAGGCTGTTTTAGCCAAGTCTCAAGGCAAAGGCACTTTCAGGGAGCTTTTCTCAGTTTCCGGAAAGAGCGTTTTGGTGGCTGTCCTGCTTATGTTTTTCCAGCAGTTGGTTGGAATAAACGCCGTTATATATTTCGTCCCCAAGATCTTCCAGTCGGCCTTCCATTTCTCCAGCGCAAATTCCATCTGGATTTCCGTCGGAATTGGAACCGTAAACGTGATTTCCACCATCGTTGCCTTGGGGATTATGAACCGGTTCAATAGGAAGTCCTTACTCATTTTCGGATCCGTAGAGATGGCCGTATCCTTTATAATCCTCATCATTTTGACGCTGACCCTGGGGGTTCATAGCATGGGGAGCGCCATAGCCACTATGATCTTCATAGCCTTCTTCATTATCGGGTTCGCCGTTTCTTGGGGCCCTATATGCTGGATTATGATAAGCGAGATTTTCCCCCTGAAAGTCAGGGGGCTAGGCACCTCTATAGGATCGGCGGCCAACTGGATAGGGGACTTCATAGTTTCCCAGTTCTTCACCATCCTTTTAGTCGCGTTCCACAACAATATCGCGGGCCCTTTTGCAATATTTTGCGCCTTTGCAGTCCTCTCCATCGTTTTCGTAAGGTACATGGTTCCGGAAACCCGCGGGAAGAGCCTGGAAGAAATTGAGGAGAAACTCGACGAAAAGAAGGCATGAAATACTTCCCTGGCACTTCACGGGGTCCGGTTTTATATCATGGATAGGTGTTGCAGGAAGGGGAGAAGATGAAAGAAGAATGGTGCCGGGAGCGTCCCTTCTCTGATATCTACCGGCATCTTCCGGCCGTTTTGCCTGCCATATCGGCAAGCCTGGGGGCGCCCTGCCCGACGGCCCTCTATAGGAATCCGGAAGAGTGCAGGGAGAAGCTGCATCTTCCCCAGTGCTCTTCCTGCCTATTTATTTTTGTAGACGGCCTAGGATACTTCAACCTCCTCGATAACCTAAGCTACGCCCCCTTTTTAAGGTCTCTTAGGAGTTTTTTTCGCCCTTCCCCGTTTTTTAGTTGTTTTCCTACCACCACCGCCGCCGCCATCTGCTCAATGGGGACCGGGACCTGCCCGGGCCTTACTTCCATTTTCGGCTATACCCAGATCAACCCCTTCACCGGCCGCATTTCCCAGATGATAAGTTACCGGGGGGCCCCCGATCCGAAAGAAGTGCCGCGGGAGCCTACCGTCTTTTCCCTTTTAAGCGGCCGGGGGAAAAAGGTTGCGACCGTGGGGGAAAAGAGGTTCGACGCCTCCCCTTTGACCTTGGCCGCCCTCGATGGAAGCAGGTATTTTGTAGAGGCAGACCCAATGGAGGCCGCAAAGACGGCGGGCTCTTTGACTTCCAATTTCGATCTCACTTATTTTTACATTTCTTCCGTCGATAAGGCGGGCCACAAATTCGGCTGCCAGAGCAGGGAATGGAAGGAGGCCCTGGAAGAGGCGGATCTGGAAATAAGGTCCGCCTTCGAGGCGGCAAAAAAAGGCACCCTTTTAGTGGTGTCCGCCGATCACGGGATGGTGGAAAGGCATAAATCCTTCGACTTTTCGGCGCTCCCCAAGAAGCTTATGGAGGGAGTGAGGCTGGTGGCCGGAGAACAAAGGGATGTGATGCTTTATCTTGAGGAGGGGCAAGACGCCTGTTTGAAAGCCAAAGAATGGGAAGACTATTTTGACGGCTGGGCCGTTGCTTTCGATAAGCGCCATGCGGTGGAAAAGGGAATTTTCGGCCCCCTTTCCCCGGAGAGCGGGGCGTATCTGGGGGACGTATTAGTCTCCTTCAAGGGAGAAGCGCTCTTGGACGGCATGGGCGGCAAAGGGGTTAAAATGCCGGGAGTGCACGGTTCCTGGACGCAGGCTGAAGCTAGGATTCCTCTGATTGCCGTGCTGAAGTAACCCCGCCTCCAAACAAGATGTCGTCCCAGGAGGGGACGCCTTTTCTTTGCATCTTGCCCTTGGGTTGGTAGGCGATCCGGGGGGCCTGGTTCTCAGAAGGATCGACAAGCTCCGTCTCCACCTCCTGGGCCCCTTCCTCCTCTTCTTCCTCGGGGGCGCGGGGGGGATCCTTGACGGTTTTCCCCTTCTGCGCCCCGGATTTTTTTACCGAGGGCGGGGGCGGCAAATCGGGCTTTTTGCGGGCTGGGGAGGGAACGGGCTTGGAGTCGTCTTCGAGAAGGTACTTAGCTTCATCATTCAGGGAGGAAATGGAGTTGTTTCGAATGTTCCATGCCCATACCGCCTCCCATTTCTTCCCTTCCCTCTCAAATTCGGCCGTTATCTTCCACGGCCCCTTCCCTTCGCGGCTTGCGCTCCAATTGATCTCTTCCCCCCTCACTCCAAGACGCGCCAGCGCGTGCGAAACAATTTCCGAAATTCTTTCTTTTTCCAGAGAAGATTTTTGATAAAAGCCGGAGAGGAATTGATGGACGGCGGTCCTTTTCTCATCTTCCACGGGAGAAGCCACCCTGGCTATAAGATCTTGGCTTACGTGCAATTCTTCAGCTATTTGATTTGTGTTTTTCCCAGCCCGCACCATGCTTTGTATTTTAGAAATCGGCAACGGGGCAAGGCGCTTTTGGGAAGCCGCCTGGGTGTTGAGCTTGCGCCAGACGGACAGGGCCTCTTCCAAGCGCTCGGAAGGTTCCAGGAGGATCCTTTCTCCCTCGAGGAGGAGAATTATGTTTCCTTCCTCGTCTACGCGCTCAAAGGCTGCTTTCCTCATTTTCCCTTTCCCCTCTTGCTTTTTGGCCTTCTCTTATTCTATTGCCTTACTTCCACTGGGAAGTACAGTGTTTAAGAGGTCAACTTATAATTAAGACATTTGGACACATTCTTTTAAAGGAGGATATTTTGTCGCAGGACGATTTGGATCTTTACCCCGAACAGGCAGACGAATTTATATCCCCGGCCCCCATTCCCGACTTCGATGAAGATAAAATGGATGAAGACGAGCAAATGCTGGCAAAAGAAGAGGATTTGCCAAGCGAAAGCGGCGAGGAGAGGGAGGAAGAAAAAGAAGCCCTTACAGCCGCCATGCCCGTACAGGAGGATGAATTTGTATGCTCTCTGTGTTATTTGGTAAAACACAAAAGCCAGCTTGCCAAAACGGAGGGGAAAAAGCTGGTCTGCCGAGAATGCGCATATGAAAATTAAAGTTGTCGCCGAGGAGGGGCTCGAATCCCTCCTCCCCTCCTACGCCCATGTAACGGATGCCGCTTTGGATCTTAGATGCAGCGAGGGATTTTCCCTGGGATTTATGGAAAGAAAGGCCGTAGGCTGCGGAATTAAAATCGCCCTGCCCGAAGGCTGGGCAGGCCTGATCCTTCCCCGATCCGGCCTTTCTCTGAAGAGGGGGGTGACGCTTATAAACGCCCCCGGCCTTATAGACAGTGGCTACAGGGGGGAAATCAAAGCGGCGCTTATAAATTTTTCCAAAGAAAGGCAGGAATTTTCCAAGGGGGAAAGGATTGCGCAGTTTATGGCTGTGAGGGTTGAAAAAATAGAGTTCGTCCCCTCCCAGGCCCTTCCTGCTTCAGATAGGGGCGAAGAAGGGTTTGGTTCCACGGGGGTCTGATTTGAAAAAGCTTCCCATAAAATCATTTTCCGCTTCCAAAGTCTTGGGAGGGGAGGTCTCCCCCGATCCTTTTAATCTGCTTTTGCCGGTTGTCAGATCCTTTTCTTTCCACCATCCCAAAGAAGAAGTAAAGCCCATAGAGGAGGCGTGGAGGGTAGCTAAAGAAAAGCATGAGGGGCAATTTCGAGCTTCCGGGGAGCCCTATATTTCCCACCCGTTAGGAGTGGCGCAAATTCTGGCTGATTTAGGGTCGGATCGGCAGGCGGTAATGGCAGGGCTGCTTCATGACACCGTAGAGGACACGACTTACTCTCTGGAGGAGTGCAGGAGGGATTTTGGGGAGACGGCCTCGCTAGTGGAGGGGGTGACAAAGCTTTCCCTAATTACCAAGGAGCTTTCGAATGCCGAAACCATAAGGAAGCTGATCTTGGCCATGGAACAGGATGTAAGGGTTGGGGTAGTCAAGTTGGCCGACCGCCTCTATAACGCCAGGACCTGGAGGTTCATGCCCCCTAAAAAGGCCGCAAAGAAAGCCGGAGAAACCCTCGACATTTACGTTCCAATGGCTGAAAAATTGGGCATGGGGATGGTAAAGACGGAACTTGAAGAGCTTTCCTTCAAGTATTTGGATCCCAGGATATATGAAAAAGTCGTGGAGATGGTGGGGGCCAGGGCCGGAGCTAGGGACAAGTACCTCAAAAACATGATGCAGGAGGTCAAATACGCCTTAAAGGCGTACGGAATAAAGGCAACTGTCACCGGAAGGCTGAAAAGCTACTTTAGCATCTACAGAAAGATTGTGCTGCTAAAAAAGAGTTTCGACAGGATCTACGATTTCGTAGGGATAAGGGTCATTGTGGGCTCTACCCAGGACTGCTACCGGGTTTTGGGAATTATTCATGAAAAGTGGCTCCCGGTCCCTGGGCGTTTCAAAGATTACATAGCCATGCCCAAGTCCAACCTTTACCAGGCCCTCCATACTACCATCCTGGGGGAAGACGGCCAGGAAATAGAAATCCAAATACGCACTGAAGAAATGCACAAGGAAGACGAGTACGGGGTAGCCGCGCACTGGAAGTATAAGGAATTGGAGGATTGCCGTTCCCCCGAGTGGTTGGGCAGGATGGCCAATTGGATTAAAGACCTTCAGGATCCGTCCGAAATCCTCCCTACCCTCAAAAGCGACTTAATATCGGAAGAAATTTTGACCTTTACCCCCAAGGGGAAGTCTATCTTCCTTCCGGAAGGGGCCTGCCCATTGGATTTTGCTTATGCCGTGCACACGGAAATCGGAAACCGGGCGGTCGGAGCCAGGATCAACGGGGCCCCCTCCAGCCTTTCCTGCAGGCTAAAGCCTGGAGACTCCGTGGAGATTGTAACTTCCCAACAGGATTCTCCAGGCCCGTCGGCCGAGTGGCTGGATTTTGTGGTTACCCCCAAAGCCAAAAATAAAATAAAAAGGTTCCTGGCAAAAGAAAAGAACGTTGAAATTATGGAGGCGGGGAAAAGCGCCCTCTTCTCCTATCTTTTAGACCGCAAGATCCCTTTCTCTCCCCAGTTTCTTGCCCAGGCTTCGCGCAATCTGGGTTTTTCCAACCTTCAGCAACTCTACTGCGCGGTAGGAAGCGGAAAAGTAAACCCTTCTGCGCTATTGCGCCCAGGCCCCAGAAAAAGGGCCGGCAATGAAGTAAGCGAGTCTGAAAAATATTCTGTCAGGGTAAAAGGGGTGGAAAAGGGAACGGCAATAGAGCTGGCCAGATGCTGCAATCCCGTGCCAGGGGACCCCATAGCCGGAGTCGTCACCAATTTTCGGGGGGTAAGGGTCCACTCGGTAAAATGCCCGGAATTTATAAGGCTCAGCGAAGAAACCCCCCATAAGATCGCTGACGCGCAGTGGAAAGGGCAGAAAGGCAAATTCAAAGCGGAACTCGAAGTGTTGGCCCTAGACCGCCATGCGCTTTTGGCAGACATTTCCCTGGCTATTTCAAATGCCTGCATAGATCTGTCTTCTTCCCGACAGAGCGTGGCGGCAAATCTAGTGTCGGCCTATTTTTCTTTCAACTTTTGGGACGCGTCGCAATTGGATCTAGTAATGAAATCCCTCAAGCAAGTCGAGGGGGTGATAGAAGTAAAAAGGGTGGCGGGGCGCTAGTCTTTCATGCCCTGAAGGGTTTTGAGCCACACCTCTTTCTCCTTCTTCTCATCCTCCAGCTTCTTCTTCTCATCCCCTTGGGCCTTGTCGATATCCTCATCAAGCATCTTTATTTTGGAGTTGAGCTGGTCGATAAGGAGCTGCTTTCTTGCGGCAGGACGGGGATCGGTCCTCTTCCACTCCATCCTCTCGCTGGCTTCAACTTGATCTTCGACCCTCCTGAGCCTTTCCTCGCATCTGCGCACTTCCGCCCTGGGAACTTTCCCTATTGAGTCCCACTCCTTCTCAATAGTTTCAAGTTTGTGCTTTATTTCTTTGATGTTGTCGGTAGACTTGATAGGAACCAGTTTCTCTGCCTGCTCCAGGAGCGCCCTTTTGGCTTCCAGGTTCTTTTTCTCATCTTCTTCCATTTCTTCCCCTTGTCTGTCTCTAGAGTTATAGAAGCGATCGGAAGCGGCCTTAAATCTTTCCCACAGGGCGTCGTCGTCTTCCCTGGACGCCCTGCCCGCCTTCTTCCATTCATCCATAAGCTTCCCATAGGCTTTGGATGTGGAGGCCCAGTCAGTAGAAGAAGAGAGCGCTTCGGCCTGCTCTACTATCTTCTCTTTGGCGGCTTTGGCCTCATTCTTTTTGGCGATCTTGGCCTTAACCCACTCTTTGCGCCTGCGGTTAAATTCCGATCTGGCCGCCGCAAATCTGGCCCAGAGGGCCTCAATTTCTTTATTGGCCCCTTTTGCGTCGGCCGATTGGGCCGTTTTCCATTCTTCGAAAAGATTTTGAAATTCCTGGCCCATCTGCTTCCAATTTGTAGAAGGGCCTATGGAAGAAGAGAGCGCTTCGGCTTGCTCTACTATCTTCTGGTGGGCAGCCACGCTCTTTGCAATGGCTTCCGAGTACTTCTGCCTGTTCTCTTCAATCACGGAATCGGCCTTGGATTTTGCGGCCTCGAATGCGTCGCGCAAGGCCTGCATATTCCCTACCGCCTTTGGATCTTTCACAGCGGCCGAAAGGTCTTTGAGCTTGGAGAAAATATCGCGGTTCTTTAGCTCTCCTTCGTCCAAAGAGGAAGAGAAGGCCTTGATTTTGTCCATCAGCCTGAGATACCTTGAAGCGTAAAAAGCCAGGGCATCCGAGGAGCCGGCCGGACCTACCTCCCTGCTTTGGCCTCCGTCGTCCACATAGACCGTTTCTCCTTCCACACGCCCCCATTTTTCAGCCTCCTTCAGAGCTTCGGGCGAGAAATGGAGGGCTGAAGAGGCAGCCTGCTTTGCCACCTGAGCCGGACTCGGCGTGGAAGAAACTTGCGTTTCATCGGATTTGTCAGGCGCGTTCATATTTGCTCCTTTTGATTGGGAAGACGATATACCTCTCATTATAGAGAGGAGGGGGAAATGCCGCCTTCGCCCCACAATAGCGGATTTTACTTTTCCCAAAACCCCCGTCCCTTATACGAACTGCTGCTTAATATATAAATATGCCAACTTCCTACTCCATATCGGGTTTTCCCGAGTGGTCCCCTGAACAGAGAATCATAGAAAAAAAGGTTTTAGAGAAAATAGAGGAAAGCTTCCGCCTCCACGGCTTTATAAACATAGAAACCTGCAGCGTAGAGGCTTACGAAAGCCTTATAAAAAAAGGCGACGGCAAGGAAATCTACAGGCTTTCTAAGGAAGGGAAGGGGGAAGAGAACCTGGGGCTTCACTTTGATTTGACCCTTCCCTTGTCAAGATACGTGCTCGAAAGGCGGGGCGATCTGCTTTTTCCCTTCAGGCGCTACCAAATACAGAAGGTGTGGAGGGGGGAAAGGCCCCAAAACGGAAGGTACAGGGAGTTCTACCAGGCAGATATCGACATCGTCTCCCAGGGAGAGCTCCCCCGGCATTTTGAATACGAAGTTCCATTGGCGATGTGCGACACCCTAAAATCCCTCGCGCCCTTGGGCGTGGGATCTTTTTCGATGCACATAAACAACCGCAAGCTCTCAGAGGGGTTTTATAGGGCCCTGGGAATAAAAGACGTAGAAGAAACGCTGCGGCGCATAGACAAATTGGACAAGCTGGGTCCGGAAAGGACCCGCGGGATTTTAGAGGAAGTGACGGGAAAAGAGGAAAGCCTGGCATGCCTTGATCTGGCCAAAATAAGAGAGAAGGACGGCGCCCGTTTTGAAGAAAGGGTTCGGGAAGTTTGCGATCGGTGGAACGTAAAGGGCAGGCCGGAAGAACGGGAGCTCATGGAGGAAGGGGCAAAAGATGCGGAATCGGTCCTTTCCGCCCTCCTTCACGCCGGATTTGAAGGCGCCTGCATAGACTGCTCTATAGCCCGGGGCCTCGATTACTATACGGGGTGCGTGTATGAAACCTTTTTGAAAGAGGATCCGGGCCTGGGTTCGGTTTGCTCGGGGGGAAGGTATGAAAACCTCATAAGGACCCAAAAGCAGTCATACCCCGGGGTCGGAATGAGCATAGGGGTTTCGCGCCTTCTTTCCCACCTCTTTTCCAAAGCCAAGGCCGACAGGCTTTCTCCGGCCTCTGTCCTTGTGGCCGTGTGGAACGAAGAGGAGAGGTGGAGGAGCGACGAAGTGGCGAGGATATTAAGAAGCCGGAAGATAGCTTGCGAAGTTTCCCCAACTTCGGCCAAGATGGGATCCCAGATAAAGAGGGCCGACAAGCTCCTCATCCCTTATGTTTGGTTCCCCGCCGCCCAGGGATCCGAAGTCAAAGACATCCGCACCGGCGAGCAGGTAAAGGCCGACCCATTCTCCTGGCAGCCCGATCCAAAGTATGCGGCGGATATCATTGTGAGGGAGTAAAAAAGACAGGAGGAGCAGTGACTAGCACCCATTACCGCTCGCATTCGGTGGGCGAAATAAACAAAGGCATGCTCGGATCCTCTGTGCAGCTCGTAGGCTGGGTAGACAGGGTCCGCGACCACGGGGGGGTTACCTTCATAGATTTGAGGGACGCCTCCGGACTGGTCCAAGTCGTAATCAACGATGAAGAACAGGCCCGGGGGATCAAAGTCGAAGACGTGATCCAAGTGGAAGGGAAAGTCAGAAAACGGCCCGAGGGGGAAGAAAACTCGAAGCTTGCCAACGGGGAAGTGGAGGTGGAAGCTTCAAAAATCCGGGTGATTTCCGAAGCATCCACGCTTCCGTTCCAGATTTCCACCTCCCTGGAGAACAGCGGGGAATTGAACCTCCCCTCCGAAGAGACCAGGCTGCGCTACCGCTACCTGGATTTGCGCCGCGCCTCTATGCTCAAAGTGCTCAGGACCCGTTCCGACATGGCCAAGGCAGCGAGGGAAGCGCTAGATTCCATGGGCTTTATGGAAGTGGAGACCCCCACGCTCATTAAATCGACTCCTGAGGGGGCGAGGGACTTCTTGGTCCCCGCCCGCCTCTCGCCCGGAAATTGGTACGCCCTCCCCCAGTCCCCCCAGCTTTTGAAGCAGCTCCTTATGATAGGGGGGATCGAGAGGTACTATCAGTTCGCCAGGTGCTACAGGGACGAAGACTTCAGGGCCGACCGCCAGCCTGAATTTACCCAGCTGGACATCGAGATGGGGTACGCCGGAAAAGAAGACGTAATGGCCATGGCCGAAGCGGTAATGAGGAAGGTGTGGGCCGTAGGAGGGGTAGAGATAGGGAAGTTGGAGCGGCTTCCCTGGGAGCGGGCCATGGACGAATACGGGTCCGATAAGCCCGACATCCGTTTTGGAAACAAGCTTATAGATTTGACGGCCTTCTTCAGCTCCACTCCTTTCCGGGTGTTTCAAGCTCCGTACGTAGGGGCGGTATTGTACCCCGGAGGGGCCAGCCTCCCACGGCGCCAGTTTGACGCCTGGCAGGACTGGGCCAAGCAGAAGGGAGCCAAGGGCCTGGCCTACATAGTCTTCAGGGGAGGAGAGCTCCTGGGGCCCGTAGCGAAAAACATTTCGGAAGAAGAGCGGGCCGGCATTATGGCCGCTTCCGGGGCTAAAGAGGGGGACGCCCTGTTCTTTGCCGCGGGAGAAAAAAGGGCCAGCCAAAAGCTTCTTGGCGCAGCAAGGCTGGAAATAGCCAGGAAGTGCGATATGTACGACCCTAAAGAGTACAAGTTCCTCTGGGTGGTGGACTTCCCCCTCTTTAAAAAATCCAGCGAGGCCAGGAGCGAGGGGGACGTGTCCGTGGGACAGGGCGCATGGACCAGCGAGCACCATCCTTTCACCATGCCCAAAGAAGAGTTTTTGGATAATTTTGACAAGGATCCGGGAGCCGTCCTTTCCGATGCCTACGACATGGTGTGCAATGGAAATGAAATCGGGGGCGGATCCGTCAGGATTCACGATCAGAACGTGCAGCAGAGGGTGTTCAAAGTCCTAGGGATAGGGGAGAAAGAGGCGCAGGAAAAGTTTGGATTCCTTTTGGAGGCCCTAAAATACGGCACCCCCCCCTGCGCGGGCATAGCCTTCGGCTGGGACAGGTGCGTAGAACTTCTGACCGGGCGCCAGACCATTCGGGAGGTGATAGCCTTCCCCAAGTTTGGGGCCGGAAAGGATTTGCTTACCAGCGCGCCCTCCTCCATTACCGCCCTTCAAAGGAAGGAAGCCGGGGTGGATTACGAGCAGTGAACCTGAAAAGCTCTCCTATTTTCTGCCTTTAAAGGGGGAAAGATTCAGCGAGGAGGAGATTTTCGGCCGGTACCTGGAGTGGGTGAAAATGGGGGGCAAAACCCCCTGGGGGCACCAGGAGGGGGCGCTTATAGCCCTCCTCTCCGACTCCCACCTTCTTTTGGCCACCCCCACGGGCTCGGGAAAATCCCTCGTGGCCTACGGATTTATGTTCCAGGCCCTCTGCCAGGGAAGGAAAGTCTATTACACGGCCCCCATAAAGGCGCTGGTGAACGAAAAATTTTTCGAGGGGCTTTCAATCTTTGGAAAAGGCTTTGTAGGGATGCTTACGGGCGACACCTCCATAGACCCCGCCGCCCCCATCATTTTCTGCACGGCGGAGATCCTGGCCAACCAGTCGCTTAGGGCCCAGGCTGGCGGGGAGTGCTGCGTAATAATGGACGAGGCCCATTATTACGGCGACAGCCAGAGGGGATGGGCGTGGCAAGTTCCCTTGCTGGACATGCCCGAAGCCCAGTTCCTCCTCATGAGCGCCACTTTGGGGGACCCTTCCTCCATAATTTCCACTTTGCGCCGCACCACTTCCAGAAAGGTCGAATATATATCCGACGCCCCGCGCCCAGTCCCCCTCGAATACGAGTACGAGGCCGAGCCGATACAGCAGATTGCCCTGGAGCTCGTTTCCAAGAGCCTCGATCCGGCCTACATCGTCCACACTTCCCAGGAAGCCGCGCTCAAAGATGCAGAATCCCTGGCAAATTTTGGAATAGTTTCAAAGGAACGCAGGGAAAAAGTGAAGGAAGCCATAAAGGGCTTCAAATTCACCACTTCCTTTGGCAAGACCCTAAAGCGCCTGCTTTCGGCCGGAATAGGCGTGCACCATGCCGGAATGCTCCCACGTTACAGGCGCCTCATAGAACAGCTGGCCCAAAGCGGGAAACTCCCCCTGATTTGCGGCACCGACACCTTGGGGGTCGGCATCAACGTCCCCATCCATACCGTAGTTTTCACTTCCCTGGCCAAATGGGACGGCGTTAAAGATCGGAGGCTCAAAGTCAGGGAGTTCCGCCAAATAGCCGGCAGGGCCGGGCGCAGCGGCTTTGACAAAGAGGGGCTGGTGGTGTGCCAGGCCCCTCCGGAAGAGATAGAGGCCAAAGAAGGGAAGGAAAAAGGGGGTAAGAGGAAGAGGAAGCCGGCCCCGACGCAAGGCCCCAGCTGGGATAAAAGCACTTTTGAAAAGCTGGTTTCCTCCCCAAGCGAAACCCTCATCCCCCATTTGAAAGTCAGCCATTCGATGGTCCTGGCCGAAGTGGTGCAGGGCGGAAAAGCCAAAGACAGGCTGGCGGGGCTTATTGAGTCATCGGCGCAAACAGAGCTCCAAAAAAGCAGGCTCCTGCTGCAAAGCGATGAAATCTTTTCAGCGCTGATAGAAAGCGGCGTCATAGTGCTTTCAAACGACGGATCCTATTCGACCACTATCGACGTGCCGGACAATTTCGCGCTCAACGAGCCCCTCTCCCCCTTCCTCTTTTCGGCCCTCCCCCTCCTGAACCGCGATTCTCCCACCTACGAATTGGATTTGATTTCAGTCGTGGAGTCGATTTTGGAGGATCCTGACGCGATCCTCAGAGCGCAGGAAAAAAGGGCCAGGGATGAAGCCATAGGGGAGATGAAGGCCGAAGGGGTGGAATGGGAAGAGAGGATGGAGAGGCTGCAGGAAGTAACTTACCCAAAGCCGCTGGAAAAGGGGCTGGAAGAAAGTTTTGAAGACTACAAAAAGGAGATGCCCTGGGCGCGCGATTACGTGCTGAGCCCCAAATCCATTCTCAGGGACATGATCGAAACTTGCTCCAATTTCAATGAGTACGTCTCGCGCTACTCCATATCCAGGGTGGAGGGCATCCTGCTCCGCTACCTTTCAGACGCATGGAAAGTCCTGGTCCATACAATCCCCTACGAGTGTTATACCCCCCACCTGGCCGAGATCGCATCCTGGCTCGGACTTTTGATAGACGCCGTAGATTCCAGCCTCCTGGACGAATGGGCCAAAGAAGGAAGCATGGCCGCCGGGGGTGAAGAAAGCGAAAGGGAGGATCCCGAGGACTGGATGACGCAAAGAAAAGGGCTGGTCCTTATGGCAAGAAACGCCCTCTTCAGACGCGTGGAGCTTATAGCCTCGGATAAGTTCGAAGAGCTGGGGGATATGGATTCGCGCTGGGGCATGGGGGTAAGGGCCTGGGATGAGGCGCTAGAGGAATTTTATTCCCAGCACGAAGCCGTGGACATCTCCCAAGACGCCAGGAGCGGGAAATACTTTTTGATAGAGCCTACCGCCTCCCTTGAAGGATTCTGGCATTGCAGGCAGATAATAAAGGACAGCGAAGGGGATATGGATTGGTCAATCTGCGCCGACTTGGACTGCGCTTCGTCCCTCGCTGAAGGGCAAGCCGTGTTTAAAGACTACTCTTTCGCCCCCTTTGAAGCGCTGGGAAATTAATCGCAGCCCTTTTTTGTTGTACACTGGGCAGAGCCGCGCCCGGGGGGAGGTTTTTGCTGCCTTCCAGCCCCGGGGCGCATCTGCCTGTTTAGAAAGAAGATGGGTATGGCTGCAGAAAATCGCCCAATACGTTTTGCAATGGCACAGATAGACACCTTCGTCGGGGACATAGCGGGAAACTGCGAAAAGGTGGTAAAGGCCTGCCAAAAGGCGAAGGCCCAGAAGGCCGATATAGTCGTGTTTCCCGAAATGACTTTGACGGGCTATCCGACAGACGATTTGGTTTTCAAAAATTCCTTCCGCTACCAGGCTTCGGATGCCGGCCGCCAGCTGGCGGCGGCCCTTAAAGACAACGGCCTGGGGGGCCTCTACGTTTTTTTGGGCTCCCTGGGATTAGGCTCGCCTGAAGCCCAAAAGGGAAAGATTTGGTACGCCACCGATCACAACCGCCTCCTCATGCTCCATGACGGGGAGATTTTAGACACTTACGACAAGCACTTCCTCCCCACCTACGGGGTTTTTGACGAACTGCGCCTTTTTGCCCCCGGCAACAAGGCCCTGACCATAGAAATTTTGGGCAGGAAGCTTGGCGTCGCCATTTGCGAGGACATTTGGAGGGAAGGCGGGACCGTAGGAGAGTTGAAGGGGGCCGGAATCGATCTTCTTGTTTCCATAAACGGCAGCCCCTACAACGAAGGGAAGATGAAGACCCGTTACGATCTTGCCGCAGAAAAGGGGGGCAAGCTGGGATGCTCGGTGATGTATGTGAACCAGGTGGGGGGGCAGGACGATCTGGTTTTCGACGGGGGAAGCTTTGTAATGGCCGAAAATGGCAAGCTCCTGGCTCAGGCCCGACAGTTTGCCGAAGATCTTGTTTTTTGGGATCTGGGGCTCTCCCCCGCCTTAGAAGGCGCTCCAGAAGAAGAAAATGTGAACGTATGCAGGAAGCTGGGAAGCCTGGACGAGCAGGTTTACGCCAATTCCGTTTTAGGCCTCAAGGACTACGCCCTTAAGAACGGGTTCGACAAGGCGGTAGTGGGCCTGAGCGGCGGGATAGATTCGGCCTTCTGCGCTGAGATCGCCGCAGACGCTTTAGGCAAGGACAACCTCACCTGCATTTTTATGCCTTCTTCTTCCACTTCCCCCCAGTCCGCCCAAGACGCCAGAGAGTTTGCAAAGGAATTGGGCTGCAAATTTAAAGAGATTCCCATTTCCGGCTTTATTTCCGCTTTCGATACGCTTGAACTGGAGGGAGGGGCCGAAGAGAACCTCCATTCCAGAATTCGGGGCATGATACTTATGTCCTACTCCAACCAGTACGGGGGGCTGGTGATCAACTGCGCCAACAAGTCCGAAATGGCTACGGGTTACTTCACTATGTATGGGGACTCCGTAGGCGCCTACAGCCCGATTTGCGATATTTATAAAAGCAGAATCTACAAGCTTGCGGCACTCAAGAACGCCCAGGGAGGATGCATTGGAAAGTCGATGCTTGCCAAAGCCCCAAGCGCCGAGCTCCATCCGGGGCAGAAGGATACCGACTCCCTCCCTCCCTACCAGGTATTGGATTCAATCCTTTATGCGTACATAGAAGAGAACCAGGGAAGGGCCGAAATGCTGGCCGCCGGCTTTGACAGGGCCGAAGTCGACAAAGTGATAGGCCTTGTGGACAAAGCCGAATGGAAGAGGAGGCAGTGCCCGATGGGACCGAAAGTCTCCCTGCGCGCGCTCAGGCACGACAGGCAGATTCCAGTCACCCAGCACTTCTTTGAGTGAAACTAAGGCTGTGAGGAGGAAGTATGACGTGGCCTGGAGAAGAGAAAAAGTGGTACTTTAACACCAAAACCGGCAAGGTGGAGCACGGCCGGATTTCCAGCCTGTTCGACGTGATGGGCCCGTACGACAGCGAAGAAGAGGCTCAGGACGCGCTCGAAAAGGCCGCCCGGGACAATGCCAAGTGGGACGAAGAAAACCGCTCTTGGGACGGAGAAAGGGGGGCCGACTCCCTTTCAAACCTTGGCACGGAAAGGGAGAGGGCGAAAATAAAGCGCGATCCCAGGGGCGAAGAGGATGCGCCCTCCGCAATTTTCTAAATTATGGCGCCGTTTCGCTTAGTCAAGGAGCCGTCTGGCGGAATCCCTCCCCTCGTCGACTCCCTTCCAAGCTTTGAAGAAGCGCTTTCAACTCTCAAGGAGGCTCCGGGGCCTGTGGCAGTAGATGCCGAGAGGGCGGCAATGTACAGGTACTCGCACGCCAATTACATTGTGCAGATGAAAAAGAGGGGGACGCCCATCTTCCTTTTCGACGCCCCCGCGCTTCTTTCCTTAGGAGCCGATCTGTCCCGGCTTTCGGCCCTGGCCCCCCGCTGGGTGCTCCACGATTCGATACAAGACATTCCAGCTTTCCGCCAGATGGGAATCGTGCCCCCCGCCATTTTCGACACCCAGGTCGCCTGCCTGTTCTTGGGCATGGAGCGCATGGGGCTGTCAAGGTGCACCGAAGCCTTTTTGGGGGTGTCGCTGGAGAAGGAGTTTGCCACCGCCGACTGGTCCCTCCGTCCCCTTCCGAGGCCTTGGAGGAACTACGCGGCCCTGGATGTGGAGTTTTTGCTTGATATAGAAGAACTCCAGGAAAGGGCGCTTCGCGAAAAGGGAATGCGCAAATGGGCCGAGGACGAATTTTCCACCATCCTTCAAAGGGGCGTTGAAGGCAGAGAAAGGCCCGATCCCTGGAGGGGGGTGGCCAATATCAATGCCTTAGGCCCCGATAGGAGGGGCCTTGCGATCGTCAAAGAACTTTGGGAAGCCAGGGACAGGGTGGCCAAAGAGCTTGATCTGGCGCCCGGACTGGTCATAAAGGACGAGACCATAATCGCGCTGGCCCTAAAAAAACCTAAAAATGAGCGGGAATTTCGCGAGACGGGGGCGGAAGAAAGGGTAAAAATAGAAAGGACCTGCGAATTGGACGCCCTTTTTGACCGCTATATCCCTTTCCAGCGCCATATAAAGCCGAAAATTTGGAAGGAAGCCGTAGAAAGGGCCATGGGGCTAGAACCCTCCAGCCTCCCCATGCCTACCGCCCCCCCTCACAAACATGGCGCCTCCGTTCCAAACTCAATGAAAATTTGGGAAAAAAGGCATCCGGAAAGGCTGAAGCGCCTGGAAAGGGCCATGCAGGCCGTAAGGAAGGCTGCCCGCTCTTTGGATATAGCGCCCGTATTTTTGATAAGCCCTAGGCTGCTAAGGGAGTATTTTTGGATGGAGCCTGCCGGGGGGGATTTTGAAAAGTTCCTTAGGTCCGAAGGGGTCAACGACTGGAGGTTGAGCGTAATAGTTAAAGTTATAGAAGCCAGTAATTTATAATTGCTTTGACTTGTTGCCAAAAACAAAAGAAAACGGAGCTGACAGTGAAAGTTACCATCAATCGGCTGGATCCTACGAAAGTCCAGTTAGACATAACTGTTTCGGGGGAGGATCTGGCTCCCTTTATAAATAAGGAGCGCGACGTAATTGCGCACAGGATCTCCATCCCCGGATTCAGGAAGGGGCACGTTCCGGCAAAGTTGATTGATGCCAAAGTTGGCTACGGATACATTTTGGACAGGGCTTTGGACGGAATCGTTAAGAATTTCTACCAAAAGGCCCTCCAGGAGCACAAGGACGAAATTCGCCCCATAGACGCCCCAAAAATTTCAATAAAGGACCTTCCCTCCAAGCCTGGAGAAGATCTTGCTTTCGATGCGGAAGTGGTAGTGAGGCCGGATATAGATCTTCCCAAGATCGAAGGGGTCCAGATAAAGGTGGAGATGCCTGAAAAAGACGAGGAAAAGCAGGTAGATGAGGCGCTGACCAAGCTCAGGCACAACTATTCCACCCTCGTGGAGACTTCCGCGCTTATAAAGACGGATAACTACCTTGATATGGATCTCAGGGTATTTGACGGAGAAAAAGAGATAGAGTCGAAACGGGAAATGAGCTACAGGGTAGGATCTTCCGAGCTTCCCGGCCTCGATAAGACCCTGAGGGGAATGAGGAAAGGCGAGGAAGCCACTTTCACTTTTACCCCCAAGTCCGGGGAGAACAAAGGCAAGGAGCTCAGGGCGGAAGTAAAAGTAAACGACGTCAAGAGGGAGGAATTGCCCAAGCTTGACGATGAGTTTGCAAAAGAGGCTTCCGAATTCGACACCGTAGCCGAGCTCAGGGCTGCCATCGAAAAACAGATTGGCGCCAGAAGGAAGGCGGAAGAAGCGAATGCGGCCAAGGAAGCCTTTATAAATTACTTGGAAGGCGTGGACATTCCCCTCCCTAAAGACATGATTAAGGAGCTGGCCGGAGAGCAGATTGCAAAGCTCGGAAAGGATGCGACAAAGGCGCAAAAGGCTGAAATCACTTCCGAACTTGAAAAGGCCATGAAGGAGCAGATCGTGCTCGATCAGCTTGCAGACGATCTAGGCACCGAAATTACCGAGGGGGACATTACCCGCTTCCTGGGCATTACGGCCCAGCAGTTCAACATCCCCCTTGCAGAGTTTGTAAACATGGTAATTAAGAATGGGCAGCTTGAAGAGACTATAAGCACGGCCCGCCACCAGAAGGCCATGGTAGAGGGCATGAAGAAGGCAGACTTTGTGGATGAAAAAGGCGGAAAAGTAGATCTTTCAAGCTTCCTGGGGGACGAAGAGGAGGAGGAGAAAGAGAAGCAGGCCACCGGGGAGGCTCGCTCTATGGCGGCCGCCTCTTTGGCGGCCAAACAGGCCGATGAAGCGGGGCGCCAGGCTTCTTCCTCCCCCCGCCCTTCCAAGGCTAAAAAGGGCACAGCAAAATCGGGCAAATAGGAGAGACTTTGTCACAGCTGAACGAGAGCGATGAAGAGATGCTCCCCGGAAGCCATCCTATATTTAGGCAGCTTCTCAAAAATAGGATTATATGGCTGGCAGGGGAAGTGAAGGACGAGAATGCCAACGTCATTTGCGCGGAAATGCTCATGCTCGCCCATCAAAATCCCAAGCAGGACATCTGGCTCTATATCAATTCCCCCGGGGGCTCCATCACAGCCGGGATGGCGATATACGACACTATGCAGCTTATAGCCCCAGATGTGGCCACTGTCGCCGTAGGCATGGCGGCCTCCATGGGGCAGTTCCTGCTTTCCAGCGGGGCAAAAGGCAAGAGGTACATTACTTCGCATGCCAGGGTCCTCATGCACCAGCCGGCGGGGGGGATCGGGGGCACCGAGACCGATGTGCGCGTAAATGCGGAGCTGATCATGGATATGAAGAGGACCCTGTCGGAAATCACCGCCAAGCAGACAGGCAAGAGCGTGAAGCAAATCTATGAGGATAATGCCTACGACCACTGGTTTACGGCCAAGCAGGCCCTAGATTACGGGTTTGTGGACCATATAATCTCTTCCCCAAATAATTTGGAGGCCGAAGCATGAGGAATCCTATAGGTTTTGAGAGCTTTCAAGACCGCTACATACTTCCCGAATTCGAGGAGAGGACCCCTTACGGGGTAAAAAGGGTCGATCCTTATTCGAGGCTCTTTGAAGAGAGAATAATTTTTATGGGCGTGCAGGTAGACGATGCCAGCGCGGACGACATAATGGCGCAGCTCTTGGTTTTGGAGAGCCAGGACCCCGATCGGGACATCACCATATACATAAATTCCCCCGGCGGATCCATGACGGCTATGACCGCGATTTACGACACTATGCAATATGTGAAGCCCGACGTGTCCACGGTATGCCTTGGACAGGCTACAAGCGCGGCTTCCGTGATTTTGGCAGCCGGGGCGAAAGGGAAAAGGCTTATCCTTCCGAATGCCAGGGTCCTCATACACCAGCCGGCCATGGGAGAAAGCTTTGGGAAGGCCAGCGAAATAGAGATTCAGGCCAAAGAGATGCTTAGAATGCGCAAGTGGCTTGAAAAGACGCTGGCCAAACATACCGGGCAAAGCGAAGAAAAAATTGGAAGGGATATAGAGCTGGACACCATCCTCACGGCCCAAGAGGCCAAAGACTACGGCATCGTGGATGAAATTTTGGAGCACAGGAAAAATTAACGCGAGTAAATCTGCTCTTCTATCTCTTTTTTGAACTTTTTGGCTATCTTCTCCCTGCATATTTTCATCGAAGGGGTCAGAAGGCCGTTCTCTACGCTAAATTCGGAAGGAAGAATCAGAAACTTCCTTATCGATTCCGCCCTAGACACCTTTTCGTTGGCTTTGTCTACAGCCCTGAGGATGAAGTTATAAACCAGAGGATTTTGGGATGCCTCTTCCAGGGTTTGGCTCGCAGGGAGGTTCTTGGAGGAAAGAAACTTGTTGACGGCTTCGAGGTTTAAAGTGAACAGCGCCGAAACGAACGGCTTTTTGTCTCCTATGAGCGCGCATTCTTCCACGAGGGGGCAGGTCTTCATAGCCGTCTCAAGGAGGGCAGGATAGACGTTCTTTCCCCCCGCCGTGATTATCAGCTCTTTTTTCCTTCCGGTAATGAAAAGGAAGCCGTCTTCGTCGATTTGCCCTAGATCGCCTGTGTGAAACCAGCCGTCCTGGTCCAGCACTTCCTTCGTCAGCCCCGGATCGTTGTGGTAGCCCCTAAATACCATGGGGCCTTTCACCAGAACCTCCCCTTCGTCGCTGACGGCTATTTTGCATGAGGCTATAGGCTTTCCGGCGCTGCCCACTTTATAGCCCTCCACGGGGTTTAATACGCAGGGGCAGGTTTCGGTAAGGCCGTAACCCTCCAAAAGCGGAAGGCCTATGCCGTTGAAGAAGGAGGAGAGCCCCCGATCAATGGGGGCCCCCCCGGTAACCGCAAAGCTTGCCCTGTTTCCAAGGGCCCTCAGGATTTTTTTGTATACAAGCTTTGAATAGAACCTTTTTCTGTACTCCACCAAGGAAGGCATGGGGCTTTTTTTCTGCTGGTACTTGGACCAATTTTTTGCAGCTTTCACAGCCTTTTTAAAAATCGGAGTCTTCCCCGCCTTTTCGGCCCTTTGCGTGGAGGCGTTGTAGATTTTTTCAAATACCCTAGGCACCCCCAAAATCAGGGTGGGGTTGACCTTCCTAAAGTCCTCCAGGAGCGTCTTAGCCCCCCCTTCGAGGGCCAGGGAAAGGGAGCAGGCGGTTACGGCAAACTGCATAGCCCTGGCGAAGATGTGGGCCAAAGGCAGGAAGCACAAGTAACAACCCTTATCCTGATAGCAAATTTGGGGCACGCTCATGCAGATACTGTACGCGTTGCAGCAGAGCATGGCGTGGGTGAGTTCCGCGCCTTTCGGTTCCCCCGTGGAGCCCGAAGTGTATACTATTGTGGCAAGATCGGCCGCTTTTACGTTCCGGGACATTTTTTCCCACTCCTCTTCGCCCACCCCCTTCCCTAATTCGCAAAAAGTGACTACGGCCCCTTTGTCTATGAGCCATACGGATTCCAGGGATTCTACTTCCCCCTCCACCTCCACTATTTTTTCCCTCTGAATTTCATCTTCTGCCACTAGGATTTTGGTCCCGGTGTCGTTTAGGATGCTTTTGATTTGAATGGGGGAATCGGTCTGATAGATGGGCACCACCACCATCCCGATGCTCAGGGCGGCAAAATCAAAAGCCGTCCATTCCCAGCGGGTCGAAGAGAGAATGGCTATCGCATCCCCTTTTTTGAACCCCTTGGATATAAGCCCTTTGGCTATGAGCTTGACCAGGTCCAAAAATTCCCCGGCTGAAAAGGACTGCCACCCGCCGGTTTTGTCTTTGTATTTTATAAGCTCGCCCTCAGGCGAACCTTCAGCGCGCTTTTGCAGGATGGAAAACAGGTTGTCTCCAGGAGACGTCTCGTAAACTAGGGGTGAGGCGCTCTCTTTTTTCATTAAACCTCCCGGCGGAGCCATTAAGATGAGGTAGTGTTCGATTTCTAATAATATTAGACCCTGCAGAGCTCAAATTAATATCTTTCGAGGAAAGCTTCATAAGAATGGCTCACGGACGGCTAAAAAAAACTGGAATAGCACTGACTGGAGCCTGCGTGCTCGCCTTGGCTTTGGCCGGATGCGGCCAGCCAAAAGCGCATGTGCAGCTTTCGGCTCATTCGATTAAGCCTGACAAGCCCGTTTCCATTTTCATCCCTTCATGGCAAAACAGCTTTTCCCCCGTAAACACATGGCAGAGCGTGGCTAAGGCCATTAAGGGGTCCTTGGAAAAAGACGGCCTGGATCCACAAGAGGTAAGCGTGGAAAAAGTGGATTTGCAGCAGGAGATCAAGGCCGTTAAGGAAGCCAAAAAAGGAACCGTAGAAGTTGTCTTTCCGGCCCAAAAGCCGGGCCTATTAAGGCAGCAGTTCGGAAACCTCCTTTCCCCCCTCGCCGATCCGCCCCTTTTGGAAGCGCTTTCTTCGGCAAAATCCCCTTTTGTCACCACCCTTCCCGGATCTTCGGCTTCAATCCCCCTCCCTTCGATGTATGAAATAGGCAAGATGGAGGCTTCCTCGCTCTTAAAGAAAATAAAAAATTACCGCCTGACCCCCATAACGCCGTTCCCGGTCCTGCTCCTCCTCCCTTACCAGCCCTCTTCCCCGCAAAGCGTGGAGGACTGCCACGAGCTTTTTGAAGGGATGTGGTCGCAGCTTTCCCCCTACTTTGAAAAAAAGCTCATTTACGACCCAGCCTGGAACGGGAGGAATTGGCAGGATCTCATGGTAGACGCCGCTTCCGGCGCCTCGCTGGACGAGGCCGTTAGAAACATAATGAAGCAGGCCAGGGAGACGGAAAACTCCTATCTGGCGCCCTTGGATGAGGAAGTCTCCCCTGCCTTGCTCGCAAACCTCGGGGCAGTCCTCGCCTCAAACGATTTTGTAGCCTCGCAAGTGGGGGGAATTTTGAAAAATATGGGATACCAGGGGACGGTTGCCGACGCCGACACTTCGCTTTCGGAAGGGGGCGAACAAAATATCGCAAAAAAACAGGCACCTCCAGCCCCTGCCCAGCCTATGGGCATCGAAGCCAAAAAGGAAGTGGCCCGGGCGCTGGTAAAGGAAAGGGAAGCGCAAAGTTGGCCCATCCTGATAGGATTTGGGGCCCTTCTGCCCTCTTTGCAAAATGTGGTCAATGCCAGGGAATGGTCGACCGGGTTTGTGGACAGATCCTCCTTGGCTTCTGCGGTATCCGCAGCCTGCATGGAAGAAGAAAAAGGATCCAGCCCTTCTTCCCTTCGGGCCGTGCCGGCTACCACAATCGACGAAAATAACTTTAAACAGGCGCTGGTGGAAACCGGATTCGTCTCCCCAACCCAGGCCGGCCTCTAGAAAAACAAAAACCGCGCCGGAGCGCGGATCCGCTCCCGCGGCTGGACTTGAACCGGCGACTTTTCGATTAACAGTCGAACGCTCTGCCAACTGAGCTACGCGGGAATACATGTACCATTGTACCGGGTTTTTCCTCTTTGACAATAGGAGGGGCGGACTGTTCCAGGTTTAAAGGACAAGGAGAAAATTTTGGCTTTGCTAACTATCAACAGAGTGCCTGACCCTATCCTGCGCACAAAATGCCAGGAAGTGGAAAGGGTGGATGAGAGCATAAGGGATCTGGTAAGGGACATGCTCGAGACCGTAGACGATCCGGGGCGGGCAGGGTTGAGCGCAAACCAGGTCGGAGTGCTTTTGCGCATCTTCTCCTACAACGTAGGAGGGAAGGTAGGCTACATAATAAACCCCCGCATCACCTACCTTTCAGGGCAGCAGGACGGGGAAGAGGGGTGCCTGTCACTTCCGGGGCTGTGGTTCTCGCTTCAGAGGAGCGCCTTCGCCAGGGCGGTGGGAATGAACCTGGAAGGGAAGAAGGTCGTGGTAGAGGGCAAAGGGCTGATGGCCCGCATGATCCAGCATGAGTGCGACCACCTTGACGGCCACCTGTTTACAGACCGCCTGGAAGGCAAGGAAAGGGCCAAAGCCCAGGCGGCCATAC
The DNA here is from genome assembly GCA_017537945.1 of Aeriscardovia sp. GTDB lineage: Bacteria > Actinomycetota > Actinomycetes > Actinomycetales > Bifidobacteriaceae > RGIG1476. The sequence goes on along the minus strand of JAFYJT010000023.1, from coordinate 6,236 downwards.
GAAATATCTAGCGCTTGCTAAAATCTTATTGAATTTCCCCCCATGCCGCGGGGGGAAGAAGCTTTTTCTCCATGGCGCGCGGCAATCTATGTCGGTCGGATCTTCCGCGCTTAGATGCCATGGATTAAACCGACAGAAACAGGAGGAGTCATGGCAGAGGTAAAAGTCACTGCCACCCAGCTCTTGGAGGCCGGGGTCCAGTTCGGGCACCAGACTTCCAGGTGGAACCCCAAGATGAAGCCCTATATCCTCATGCAGGAGGGCGGCATCAACATAATTAACATCTTCAAAACCATAGACGGGATAAACCAGGCCTACGCCTTTCTAAAGAAAGTCGCCTCCCGAGGGGGCGTGGTGCTTTTTGTGGGCACCAAAAAGCAGTCTGCCGAAGTGGTGGAAAGGCAGGCCTCCAGGGTGGGCATGCCTTACGTCTCCCACCGCTGGCTGGGGGGGATGCTAACCAATTTCCAAACCGTCAGCAAGAGGGTGGCGCGGATGAAAGAGCTAGAGGACATGGACTTTGACGAGTTGCGCGCCTCCGGGCTCACCAAAAAAGAGCTCCTCCTCCTCGAGAGGGAGAAAGTCAAGCTCGTGAAGGAACTGGGGGGCATCAGGGATATGAACCGCCTCCCCCAGGCCCTTTTCGTCATCGACACCAACAAGGAAGCCCTTGCCGTGGACGAGGCCAGGAAGCTTCATATCCCCGTGGTAGCCCTTGCCGACACCAATTCCGATCCGGACAAGATCGATTACCCAATTCCCGCCAACGACGACTCGATAAGCAGCATCACGCTCCTAACCACCCTGATGGCCGACGCCGTGGCGGAAGGTCTGCTCCAGGCGGGCCGCGCCAAAAATTCGGAAAGGGCAGGGGCGGCGCAACCCATGGCCGAGTGGGAAACAGAGCTTCTCGAGGGACAGGAAACTAAGTAGGTTCATATGGCTAAAAAGATATCTTTGGATCTTATAAAGAAAGTCCGTTCCGACACCGGGGCCGGAATGATAGACGTAAAAAAGGCCCTGGAAGAAGCCGACGGCGACGTAGACAGGGCAAAGGAAATCCTTAGGGAAAAAGGCGTCCAGGCGGCAGGAAAGAGAGAGGGGAGGAAGGCCCAGGAAGGGCTTGCCATCGCCAAGATTGTAGAAGAAGGGGGAAAGAGGGCGGGCTATGCAATCGAGCTCAATACGGAGACCGATTTTGTGGCCAAGACCCCCCAATTCCTTTCCTATGCGGAAAAGCTCCTGGAGATAGCCGTAGAGATCAAGGCTTCGGACCGGGTCTCCCTTCTTGAAGCCAAGGGAAAGGACGAATCGGTAAAGGAAATAATCGATTCCGCGGCCGCCCTTTTCAAGGAGAATATAAAGCTGGGCCAGGTGGGCAGAATCGAGGGAGAAGAAGTCAACCTCTACGCCCATAAAAAGTCTGCAGAGTTCCCCCCCTCCATAGTGGCCCTGGTGGCCAGCGACGAGAAGGGCGGGAAGGTGGCCCACGACGTGGCCCTGCAGGTTTCGGCCATGTCCCCCTTCTGGCTTAGCGAGGAAGACGTTCCGGCGGACGTCATAGAAAGCGAAAGCAGGATTGCGGAGGGCAAAGCGAAGCAGGAAGGCAAGAAGGAAGCGATAATAGGCAAGATCGTGCAGGGCAGGATCAAGTCCTTCTTCGAAGAAACGGTCCTTCTGGATCAGAAGTTCGTAAAGGACCCTTCCAAAACGGTAGGCCAGCTTGTCAAAGAAGCCGGAGGGGATATTACGGCCTTTCTGAGGATAGAAGTAGGAAAGGGCGAAGAAGAGAGCCAGGAAGCCGAAGAATAAAACGGCTGGGGGGATTTCCCCCCATTTTTTTAGTTAGGAGGGGCCGAGTGCCTAAGCGGGTGCTTTTAAAGCTTTCAGGAGAGTCCCTAGGCGGAGGGAAAGTCGGAATAGACGTCAAAGTGCTTCGCTCCCTTGCCAAGGAGGTGAAGAGCGCCTGCCAGAAAGGGATAGAGATTGCAATCGTGGCGGGAGGAGGCAATTTCTTCAGGGGGAAAGAACTTTCCGATGCCGGCTTCGACAGATCCAGGGCCGACTATATAGGAATGCTGGGCACTATGATGAACTGCCTGGCCCTGGCCGACTTTTTGGAGCAGGAGGGGCAGGTAGTGAGGGTGCAAAGCGCAATCACAATGATTCAGATAGCCGAGCCCTATGTCCCCCTCAGGGCGATAAGGCATCTGGAAAAAGGCAGGGTCGTAATCTTAGGCGCCGGAGCCGGGCTTCCCTACTTTTCCACTGACACCGTAGCCATACAAAGGGCGCTGGAACTGGGATGCCAGGAAGTTATGATGGGCAAAAACGGCGTGGACGGCGTCTACACTTCCGATCCGAGAAAAGACAGCGGCGCGCGCAAGTTTTCCACCCTTTCTTATCAAAAAGCCCTCGTAGACAACCTCGGCGTCATGGATACTTCCGCACTTTCCCTGGCCCGGGACAACGCTATGCCCATAAGGGTATTTGGCATTGACGCCCCCAACTCGGTGGAAAGGGTCCTTTCGGGGGAAAAATTGGGCACCCTCGTGACTGACTGCGAGACTTCCATGGCCTAGGCCCCCTGCGGGGGCGGCGGCCTTTTGATATAGAATTGAGGCGAACCTCCACACAAACGGATACAGAAAGCAAGAATATGGATAAGAGTTTGAGCGAGCCGAAAGCCCTCATGGGCAAGTCCTTGGATTCCCTTAAAGAAGCCTTCCTTTCAATTCGCACCGGCAGGTCCAATCCGGCTTTGTTGGAGGGGATTGTAGTAAATTATTACGGAGCGCCCACGCCTCTTAAAAATCTGTCTTCCATCACCGCCCCCGACGCGCGGTCCCTGGCGATAGCTCCGTTTGACGTGTCCCAAGTAAGCGCCGTGGAGAAGGCCCTCAGGGACAGCGATCTGGGGATCAACCCTTCCAGGGACGGGAACGTGATAAGGGTGGTCCTTCCGGCGCTTACCGAAGAAAGGCGTAAAGAATACGTCAAGATGGCCAAAAAGAAGGCCGAAGACGCCAAGATCGCCGTTAGAAACATCCGCAGGAAGGCCCGCGAAGAAGCCGAAGCCGAAGCAAAGGGAGGGGAACTGACGGAAGACGAAGAGGAGCAGATTTTTTCCGATCTCGACAAGCTTACGAAAAAATTTACCGACGAGATAGATTCCATGGCGGAAGTGAAGGAAAGGGAAATCCTCACCGTCTGATTTTCAAGGGTGGCTGATGAAGGGAAGAAAGCTTGCTACCGCTATAGTGGTCGGCTTCGTCCTGGCGGGAATCATAATGACTTGCCTGTTCCTCCTGCCCCCCTTTGCGTTTATCTGGTTTATCTACATTTTCGTCATCCTTGCCCTGGTGGAGCTTTTCAGGGCCTGCAGGCTGATAGGGATTAAAATCCCCGCCGTCACCACCGCCTTCTGCGCCGCCATAGTTTTTTGCTGCACCTACCTTTTCCCCCGGCATCTTTGCGCCCTCGGGGTTTCCCTTTTTTCCTGCCTGGCGCTTATCGCCCTTCGGGGCGCCATGGCTCCCCCCGACGAAGAGGAGAGCAATCTCAACAGGCCAGTAAACAGGCTTAGGAATGCCTGCGCCTCACTTTTTGTGGGGCTCTACCTGCTCCTTCTTTCCTCCTTCCTGGTGCTTCCCCTGGCCTACCACACTTCCCTCATCCCCTACAGCACGGAACACGGGATGGAGTTTATGGTGATTTTCCTCCCCGCCTTGAGCGATATCGGGGGCCTTACTGTAGGCGCCACCCTTGGGAGGCATAAAATGACCCCGCGCCTTTCGCCTAAAAAGTCCTATGAAGGTTTGGCCGGGAGCATAGCCTTCTGCATAATAGGGGAAATGATATTTTGGATCATCTTCTTCCGATCCACTTTCGCCCATGACTGGTGGAAAGCCATAGTAGTAGGCCTTTGCGGCGCTTTGGCCGGGACCGTAGGAGATCTTTGCGCTTCCGTTATAAAGAGGGACGTGGGCATAAAGGATTACGGGAACATCATCAGGGGCCACGGGGGGGTTTTGGACAGGACCGACAGCATCCTCATGGCGGCCCCTTTCATTTACTTCCTTTTAATCCTTTTCCTGTAGGCTGAAGGAAAAGCCGCATCCTTAAAGGGGGAGCCTTTGAAAGGGGGGAGCAGCATGCCGGAGGCCGCCATTCCCTCCCCTACCGTCTCCTTTTTCAAACTGGGCCCGCTGACAATCCACTTTTACGCCATCACTATGCTCTGCGCCATAATCTTTGCAGTGCTGATACTGACCCGAAGGTGGAAAAGGTGGGGTGGGACGTTTGACCAGGTTTTGGATTTCGCCTTGGCCGCGGTGCCCTGCGGCCTGATAGCGGCAAGGATTTACAACTGCCTGACGGTGCCTTGGGACTACTTTCCGCCTACGGGCTCTCCCATCAACATTTTGAAGGTGTGGCATGGGGGGATGGCCATTTTCGGTTCCCTTATAGGGGGGGCGATCGCGGTGGCCGTGACGGGGAAGCTCAAGAAAATCCCTTCCCTCCTTTTAGCCGACGCGGCGGCCCCTGCCATCCTGGTGGCCCAGGCTTTTGGAAGGCTTGGAAATTGGTTCAATCAGGAGCTTTACGGTTTGCCCACCACTTGGCCTATAGGCTTGAAACTCAATTCCGCCGATGCGATAGGGAAGTTTGAGACTTGCTATACGGACCTGCCGTGCCCAAACCCCCAGACGCACCTCTTTCAGCCCACCTTCCTCTACTCTATAATTTTGTGCCTCGTGGGCGCGGTCCTTCTGACTGTCTTTGGGAACCGCTTCCAAAACTCCCTGAAAAGCGGGCAGATTTTCTGCCTTTACCTTATGTACTACGGGGCCGGCAGGGCCGGGATAGAGGAAATAAGGATAAATTCCTCGCTTTACTTTCTGGGCCTTAGGATCAATACCTGGGCCGCTATAATCTGCGCGCTTTTGGGCGCCGGGCTTTTCTTTTACCTTGCCAAGCGGGGAAGAAGCAGGAAGAGGGCCTTGGAACTGCTGTCTTTTGCCACGGAAAAGGAAAAAGAAAGGCAAAACCGCGATCGAAAGAAAAAGTCCCGGATTTAAGCCCCTGGGGGAGGAGAGCCAATTAAGCCCTGCAGATTTTCCCCCGCCGGGGTTCTTCAATACCCTTTGCAAGAATTTGAGGCCCCGTTTTCGGCTTGTTTTACGAAAATTTAACCAAAACTTTACCCGCATTCTCCAGATTTTGGGCATACATGCGCGTTCGGCCATGCGGGCTTGAGCCCTAGCAGGACCCGTTTTCCCCCCTCTTTAGGCGCGCTACTTCATTTAGGTACTTCCCGGCCCGCTTCCGGCACTCTTTCAGCTTTGCCCTATAGTTTGCTTCTTCAGGCATGGCCTTCAGATCCTTTTCCACTTCTTCCAAATCCCTCTCCACCCTTTCGAGCCCCCCGATGGACTCCTTCCTTTCTTCCTTTAAGGCTGCCTTATACCCCTCTTCTTCGGGCGTCAGCATGCGTTCTTCGCGCGTGAGATTCAGGCGCGCCTCCAAGGCCGAAGCGTCTTTTTCCGTTTTGGAAGCCGCGTTCAGATATTTTTCCACCTCATCCAGCTTCCCTTTTATGGCTTCCAGGCGTTCTTTGTGCGCCGACTTTGTTTCTTGATCCTGCCGCTGCAGCCTGATCTGCATTATTTCCTGCATTTCTTCTTCGTTCATTATTCCTCCTTAGAGCGAATGGAGGGGGCTTCAAATGCCCCCGAGGCCGAAAATCCCGCCGGATCGAAGGCATGCTGATCCTTTGGGAGCTTTCCCCGTTTAAATCCCTATTTCCCTTCCGCCCTAAAAGTTCCGTGTATTTTTGCGGGGCTCTGCATCCTGCAGGGCGCCCGCGCCCGATGCCGGTTTTTCCAAGTCTTTTCAATTCAGGAACTGATAAATGCCAATCTGCCTCCGCTGTTGGCGGGAAGCCGGATCCCAGGAAGCGGAAACAGGCGCTAGGGATCCCGCCAAAAAGAATCCTAAAAATCGAGGGGCAGGAAACGGGGCCAATTCAAAGCATACCTGGGGGGAGCAACTTGTTCTGGAAATTTGCCAGCCGCTCGTTTTTGCTTGGAACATGATTTATAAATTGCCGGATCTTACCGGGCGCCTTTCAGGATCGCCCCTTTTGGAAAAGATAAAATTTTTAGCATGCAAGAAAGGATTGATCTGGATGCCGTCCGGAAGCGAATCCCCCCGCGGCCCCAAAGCCCCAACCC
>JAFYJT010000004.1 GCA_017537945.1 Aeriscardovia sp. | reverse complement strand
GAGCGGGGCAGGAAGGGAGCCTTTGGGGGCAAAATTCCTTATTACCGGACCGGGCGCGGGAAATTTGAAAGGCTCGCTGCCATTCAAATGCGCAGGCTATGGAGGAAAGATCCGAGGTTCGGGCAAATGGTGGAAGTGCAGATTCTGGATTTTCCCCCTCGCTCCTCCCTGGCGGCCGGGGCCAACCTCTATTCGGCGCTGAAGGAGGGGGGAGGGAATAAGGCCAAAATCATCCTCTACAGCCGTACGCTGCAGGAAAACTGCCCAGACGATGCCTCACTAAGCGAGGCAATCGAAGGCGAAATGATAATGAGGCTGGCCGAGATTTTCAATGAGAGGCCCGAGGATATCGACCCGGATTTTGGATTTGATTCCTAAAATTCTGGATTGCAAATTCCTGTATTTTCTTTACTATAAAATTTAACCTGAAATTCCGCGCCCACGAAGGCAGCCCGAAGAAAGGATGCGATGACGCCAGATTTCCCGGATGATGACCAGTTCACCAATCCGCCCAGCTTCTTACCTTCGCCAGGCCATCAGGAAGTGCGCCCACGACAAGCCGCTCCTGCAGGAGAAAGGTACAACCCCTACCTCCACGGCGCCCCCCTCCAGAGTCCGAGGGTGGCCGTGAGCGGGAAAAAGCGCAGGCAAAAAGGGCGCCTCCCCAAGGGCAGCAGCCATGTCAGCCCCACAAGCAAGCTCCCGAGGAAAAGGCATCACGTCCTTCTAACTCTATGCACCATCCTGGTTTCCATCATCTTCCTGCTTATAGGCGCCGCAGGAGGGCTGTACCTGTGGGTGGATCATCAGATCCAGCATTACAAGGCTCTAACCACGATGCCCAAAAACAGCCTTGAGGAGAGTTGGCTTATAACCGGGGTGGACCAAAGGGACGGTGCGGCGGGCACTGGGGGGGCAGGGTCTGTTCCAGGCTTTAGGACGGACACCATAATGCTCCTCATCAAGCCCAAGCACGGCCTGGACGCCCTGATTTCCATCCCCCGAGACACGCTGGTTTATGAAGACGGCTACTACATGAAAATCAACGCCATAGCCAAGGACTATGGCTGGCCGGCACTGGCGGCTAAAGTGGAGCAGCTTACCGGGGTAAAAATAGACCATGCGGTTCGGGCGAATTTTGACACCATAGAAGATGTGGTCAACGCCATGGGGGGAGTGTACGTCTGCTTCGACAGGACGGTAGACGATCCTTATTCCGGCTTCAAGTGGAAGGCCGGGTGCGGGGTGATGAACGGAAGGACCGCATTGGCCTTCGCCCGCGAGAGGCATTCGGATCCTCTGGGGGACATAGGGCGCGAGCACCAGCAAAGAACCCTCATCAAAGACATGTTCAACGAGGCCCTGAAGCCGAGCTTCTACTTAAACTTCAGAAAAGTGGCCAAAGTAATACAAATCGGCCTGCAGAATGTGAAGATAGACGACACTTCGCACGCCAATACCCTCATCACTATGGCCAAGGTATTTTACGAGGCCACCCACCACGGAATAACGGGGATCCCTTATATTTCAGATCTGGGTTACGAAGTTCCGGGGGTGGGCGATTGCATCCTCTGGAATTCGACGCAGACGAAGCAAATGTTCCAGAACATAATAAACGGGAAGCTTCCGGCAGGCCCGGTAGGCGCAATAGAAGGGTAAACTGTAGGCTGAAGGGGAGGCCGGGAAAGATAGAATGGACAGGTACGATCCGCTGCCCGAGTGCACTTTCGGACAGGCTGTTGCAAGGTTCTTCAAGAAGTACGCCCAATTCAAAGGGGCGGCCTCGAGGAGCGAATTCTGGTGGGCCTTCCTGTTCTACATGGGAATAGGCGTCATACTGCGCCTTATCGCCTTCTCCTGGCACCCCCTGATCATTTTGGACGTCCTCTGGGAGTTGATCGTTATCATACCCAGCCTCTCAGTTATTTGCAGGAGGCTGCACGACGGGGGGTTTTCAGGAAAGCTTGCATGGCTGCTCCTCATCCCTTTTTTGGGGGACTTGGCCGTGCTGGTCCTGTGCATCCTCCCCACGCGCGACGAACGCTGGAAAGAAAAATGGTTTGCCTAAGCAAGATAGAAAAGAGGAAAAATGGCAACTAAAAAAATTATGCTTACCAAGCTTGGAGACGGAACTGTGGAAGCTGTGAGCCAGAGCGGGGCCAAACTCCGCCTAGGGCATATGGAGGGGGTATTCGATCCGGGCGAAGTCGCCCAGATAGCCATGGCCGGATGCGCAATTTTGAGTTCCCGCAGGGAAACGGTGGAAGACGAAGTGAGGGCGGAAGTGTCTGGGGAGTACAACCCGGAAGCGAACCGCTTCGACTCTTTCAGCCTCACCCTCTTCATCAAGGGCAAGGAAGAACCTGGAAAGCTTGAACAGGCCGTACAGGACGCCATAAGGGAAAACTGCACCATCGCCAGGACCTACGAACGCGGCGTCAAAATCAAGGTTGACGTCGAGATAGAGAAAAAGTGAGCTTAGCTCCGCTTTTTAATCCAAAAAAAAGAAAGCCCGATCCCAAGCCGGCCAGAGTCAATCTCAGGATCATCATAGGAATCGGCCTAATAGTATGGGGGCTGGTTTTCCTCTATATAGCGATCGTAGACATATGGATTAAGCAGCTCCTGGAGATTTACCCCCTCCTAATAACCTGCTTCGGACTGGTAATAGGGGTGGTCTTAATGCTTTGGGAGGTAATTTACCGGGACAAGTATTACCAAAAGCCCAACCGCAAGCATAAGGGGGACTGATTAAATCTCCAGAGCCTTTTCGGATACGACTTCAAGATCGCGCCCAAGTTCGAAAACTAAGGGTTGGGCCGTAGGCAGGTTCAGCCGCTGCACTTCTTCGGGGCCCATGCGCTTTAGCTTCTTTATGAGGGCCCTGAGGGAGTTTCCGTGCGCGCAAACTAGGACCAGCTTGTTTTTTACAAGCTCCGGCACGATTTGGGCGTACCAATAGGGTTCAAGCCGCTCCAAAACGTCCTTTAGGGACTCTGTTTTGGGGATAAATTCGTATTTAGGCTCCCCGGCCTGGCTGTAGGGGCCTTCCTCGCTTATAGGGGGCGGGGAGACGGCGTACGACCTTCTCCAAAGCATAAATTGCTCTTCGCCCGCCTTTTTCTTCACTTCCTCCTTGTTAAGGCCCTGAAGGGCCCCGTAATGCCTTTCGTTGAGCCTCCATGACCTTTTGACTTCTATCCACCCCCTCCCCTCTGCCTCCAGGCAGTAAAACGCGGTGGCTATGGAACGCTGCAGAAGGGAAGTAAAAAGAAAATCAGGATAGAGATTATTGGCTTTGAGTATTTCGCCGGCCCTTTTGGCCTCTTTTACGCCGTTTTCGCTGAGGGGCACGTCCACCCAGCCTGTAAACCTGTTTTCCAGGTTCCACTGGCTCTCCCCATGCCTTAAAAGGATTAATTTGTACACAGCCCCATTTTATTTCTTCTAAGCAAGCGCGAGGGCCAGGAAAAGGCAGACAAACACCAGCCTGGAGGACAGAAGCCTCATCCCCTTTTTCCAACGCCTCTTGGCTAATGCCTGGCAAGAAAAGAAAATGAGGAAAAGATCGCAAAAGGCGTACGGGGCTACGAGCCAGGGAATCCTGTAGTACCCCAGAAGGAAAGAGAAGGCGAGGAGGGAGAAGAAGAGGAAAATGGGCAGGAAAAACGCATAGCTTGAGCCCAGCCAGACTGCCAGCGTTATTTTTCCGTGCCTTTTGTCTTCATCCCGGTCCCGAAAATTGTTCAAGGCCAGGATCGCCACGCTGCTTAGGCCGAAAACGATTGAAAGGATTGCAAACGAGGCTGCATCGAAATGCAAAAAGGAGCTTTGGGCTATAAGGTAGCCGCTTCCCATCGTATCGACAAAGCCGAAAAAAATGAGCACGGAAATTTCCCCCAGTGCCATGTACCCATAGGGCCTTTTCCCTCCAACGTAAAACCAGCCGGCTAGACAACAGGCCAGCCCTACAAGGAGGAACCAAAAGTCCCTGGCGACGAAGCATGCCGCAATTCCGCATGCTGTGCAGAGGGCGCCGCATACAAAACAGGCTGAAAGCAACTCTTTTTTGCTCGCCATCCCGGAGGCCAAAAGGCGCACAGGCCCGCGTTCCTGGGTTTCCGGTCCGGCCCTGCCTTCGTCGCTCCCCTTTATCCCATCCGAATAATCGTTTGCGAAGTTGGCAAAAAGCTGCATGAAGAGGGCCGTAAGCAGGCACAGAAGGGCCTCGATATAGCCCGCGGCCTTAAATGTTCTGCAATTTAAGCCCAGATCCAAGAGGAAAGCCCCTATAACGGGGCAAATCCCAGCCGGTAGGGTTCGGAGCCTGGCCCCCAAAAGCCATTTGCGCATCTCACAAGGGTTTTACCAGGGGAAAAGTGATGGTATCGCGTATGGTGAGGCCGGTCATGGCTATAAGGAGCCTGTCTATGCCCATCCCCATCCCTCCGGCCGGAGGCATGCCGTAGCTCATGGCTTCCAAAAAATCTTCATCCACAAGCATGGACTCTTCATCCCCCATGCTTGCCTGCCTGGCCTGTTCGACCAGCCTCTTCCTCTGCACGACGGGATCGTTTAATTCTGAATACGCTGTGGCCAATTCAAAGCCCCTTACGTAGAGATCCCATTTTTCCGTCACCCCAGGCCTGGAAGGGGAGGACTTGGTGAGGGGGGAGGTGTCGGTGGGGAAGTTTGCCACAAAGGTAGGCTCCCAGAGGGTGGCCGGATCCTGGGCGTAGAAGCTTTCCCAAAGTTGCTCTACAAGCTTTCCATGATTGGTGACGGCCTCCTTTTCAAGCCCTAGCTCGTCGGCAATCTTGGAAAGCTTCTCCATGGAAGTTTGCGGCGTTATTTCTTCTCCGAGCTTTTCAGAAAGGGAGGAGTACAAATCCATCCACTTCCACTCTCCTCCAAAGCTGTATTCGCTCCCGTCCTTCAAAGTTACGGTTTCAGATCCAAATACGTCCCTGGCCGCGTTCTTTACCAGGTATTCTGTAAGCTCTGCCATGGTTTTATAGGTGCCGAAGGCCTGATAGGCTTCCAAAGCCGTAAATTCCGGCGCGTGGGTGGCGTCTAGCCCCTCATTTCTGAAGTTCCTGTTTATTTCAAAGACCTTTTCCACCCCCCCTACCAAAAGCCTCTTTAGGAAAAGCTCTGGCGCTATCCTGAGGTACAGATCCATATCCAGGGCATTCATATGGGTCACAAAGGGCTTGGCCGAAGCCCCGCCGTGAATTGTTTGAAGGAGGGGGGTTTCGGCCTCCACATACCCTTTCTGGGCAAAACGGGAGCGCAGGGAGGAGAGGGTTTTTGATCTCACCTCAAAGGCCCGCTTCTCTTCCCGGTCCACTATCAGGGCCACGTAAGGCTTGCGGGTGCGTTGCTCTTCGGTAAGCTCCTTATGCATCACAGGGAGGGGCCGGAGGGCTTTGGACGCCATTTGCCACCTCTTCGCCATGATGCTCAGCTCTCCGGTGTTGGAATTTACTATTTCCCCCTCTGCAAAAAGGAAGTCGCCGATATCGGCCATTTGCTTAAAGGCGGCCAGCGAGTCCGCCCCTACCTCTTTTTTGGAAATCATAACCTGTAGGGAGTTGAATTGGCCGTCCTGGAGCTCTACAAAGCATAGCCCTCCGGAATTGCGGATAAACACGGCTCTTCCGGCCACAGCGGCATTTTGGCCGCTGCACTCCCCTTTTTCCATTTTTCCTGCCCATTTCTCGCGCACTTCCCTTATGGAGGAAGTTATGGGGAGTTCGACGGGGTAGGGGTTTATCCCTTTGTCCAGCATTTCGTCCCTCTTGGCGATCCTCACCAGGGTTTGCTCGGGGAAGGAAATCTGGCCAAATTCCTTCAACCCCCGGGAAGAAATTTCTTCTACGCCCTCCCCTTCCTTTACCCAGCGCGCCACAGCCTCTTCCTCTTCCATGAGCTTTTCGGCTTTGGCGAGGGGAAGCAGTTGCGGATCCGTATTTTCTCTGTTTTCTTCTGACATACAATACAGTATAAAAAACCGCCTGCGCCCCACAGAAGGCGGTCGCAAGAACTGAGGGCCAAGGCTGTAAAATAGCCTGTGACAATGGGGTTTTCAGAAAGCAAAAGCCATGGAACAAATCCTCTCTTCAAAAGGACGCTACAAGCGCATGAGGAAAGAGACTATGACCCCGGCAAACATAGTCACTTACGTGCGCATTTTGATGGTGATAAGCATCATAATTCTGCTGGCCCTTGGAGGGCCCGCAAAAAACGACGCTGAAAGGTGGACGGCCGCAGCCCTTTTCATAGCCGCCGCAAGCACTGACAAACTCGATGGCTATCTTGCTAGAAGCCGCAACCAAGTCACAACTCTGGGAAAGCTTCTGGATCCGGTGGCGGACAAGCTCCTTATCTGTTCGTGCCTGATAGTCCTTTCCTGCTTCGGAACCGTTTGGTGGTGGGTCACGATCCTCTTTCTCTTCCGGGAGGCGTGGATAACGGCGCTCAGGCTTTACGCCAAGAAGAGGTACGGGATAGTGAGCGCCGCCGATTTTCTTGGAAAGTTAAAAACTGTTTTCGAATGCGTGGCCGTCGGGATGATTCTCTCCCCCCTCTGGCTCGTCCCCAGGCTCCCCCTGACTCTAGCCCTCTCCTACTACTATCTGATGATGGTGGTGTTGGGAATAGCCCTGGCGCTTTGCCTGGCTTCGGGAGCCAGCTACACAATTTCCATTTTTTCGCAAATAAGGAGGGCTTCGCGTGGTTCCGGAAAATAAAGACGCCGAAAAAATTCTGGAAATATGTTCCCGCCTCGGATGGCGCATAGCCTGCGCAGAAAGCCTGACGGGGGGGCTTTTGGCAGATGCCTTCGTATCGGTCTCGGGGGCGAGCGGCGCTTTTGCAGGATCCCTCGTGGTATACGATTCTGCCGAAAAAGAAAAGATCCTGGGAGTGGGGGGGGAGATCCTCAAACGGAGGGGGGCTGTGGAAGAAGAAGTCGCCCTTGAAATGGCCAGGGGCGCCGGCCGGATTTTTTCCTTGTCCTGCGCTTCCCCCTTCCTCCTCCTTTCGACCACGGGCGTGGCCGGCCCTTCTTCAGACGGCTTTAAACCCGTAGGGACGGTTTGCTGCGCCGTGATCGCGCCCTCCTTCGAGCCCCTCCTTCAAACCTTCCGCTTTTCAGGCGGAAGGGAAGAGATAAGGAGGCGCACCGTCTTTGCGATCCTTAAGTCAGCGCTGGGCCTCCTTTCGGATTCCTTATTGGAATAATTATTAGACTTTAAGTGTTTTTAAGAATAAAAAATCTATTTCATCTCTAACCTAACTTATTCCTAAGCTGAAAGGAGAAGAGTGGTCAAATCACCCGAAGAGGAGCCTTCTCCCCTGACTCCCTCCCAGGCCACCGCGGTCAGGCTCTACAGGAAGCAGCTGGACCTGGCCCAGCAACTAAGAAGGCAATACGAAGAGAGGAAGACGCTTGCCGGACGGGAGGGCGCGAGGCCCGCGCAGAAGCGGATGGCGCGGGCTGCCGATAACGCCGCCATAGCGGGAAACGGCGTCTTGTTCCGCGAGGTCCTAGGGGAAGTCATTCGCTCCCTCCGCACGGAGAGGAAGGAAACTTTGCATGATATAGCCGAAAAAACCGGAGTCTCCCTGGGGTACCTTTCGGAAGTGGAGCGCGGCAAAAAGGAGGCGAGCAGCGAAGTCATGGAATCTATCTCAATGGCCCTAGGGCTTAGGCTCAGCGACACTTTAAGGCTCGTGGCCACCGCTCTGGATCTGGACGAAGCCGACAGGAGGGAGGTTTTAAAAAGCGGGATGCTGCATAAATAGCCTTGTTCCCTTCCCATGCTAAGATTGTCTCCCAAATAATTTTTGGCAGAGTATTTTCTCGATCCTAGGGAGTTTTATGCCCTCTAAAGACAAAGACGAAGAAATAGAGAAAGAAGCGGGGACGCGCTCCCAGCAGGCGGCCGCTTTGAATAATGCGCTCAACCAAGTAGAAAAGAGCTTCGGGCGGGGGGCAGTAATGAGGCTGGGCGACCGGCCCCAGGGGGATGTAAAAACCATATCCACCGGCTCGCTCCCCCTGGACCTCGCCCTCGGGGTAGGAGGCCTCCCCCGCGGCAGGGTCATAGAAATCTATGGGCCCGAAGCGTCCGGGAAAACCACTTTGGCCCTAGAGGCCATAGCCAACGCGCAAAAGGCCGGGGGGCAGGCGGCCTTCATAGATGCGGAGCACGCGATAGATCCCGAGTACGCTAAGAATCTGGGAGTAGATATAGATTCTTTGGTGGTGGCGCAGCCCGACTCGGGGGAACAGGCGCTCGAAATAGCCGACATGCTGATAAGGAGCGGAGCACTCGACATCATAGTCATAGACTCGGTGGCAGCCCTGGTCCCCAAAGCCGAAATTGACGGAGACATGGGGGAAAGCCATGTGGGGCTCCAGGCCAGGCTTATGAGCCAGGCGCTCAGGAAGCTTACTTCGGTGCTCGACAAAACCGGCACCACGGCCATCTTTATAAACCAGCTGCGGGAGAAAATAGGGGTGATGTTCGGAAACCCTGAAACCACTACCGGGGGCAACGCCCTGAAATACTACTCTTCCGTCAGGCTCGACATCCGGAGGATAGAGACGCTGAAAAGCGGTTCCGGAAACCCCGTGGGAAACAGGGTGAGGGTGAAAGTGGCAAAAAACAAAGTGGCCCCCCCCTTCAGAACCGCCGAATTCGACATCCTCTACGGAAAAGGCATATCCCAAGAAGGATCCCTGCTGGACATGGGGGTGGAAAAGGGCGTAGTCACCAAATCCGGATCCTGGTTCACTTACAAGGGGCAGCAATTAGGCCAGGGGAGGGAAAATGCGCGCTCCTTCCTGGAAGAAAACAAAGAAATCGCTTCGCAGATAGGCGAAGAGATAAAGGCGGCCTTCGCCCAGGCTTCCCAATGATTGACGCTTCCCAGTTCCTGAAAGAGCATGGAACCCGAGCACCAGAAGACGTCTCGAAAAAGGCGTCCCCACCGTTGGGCGGCCCCGCTTACAGATTCGCCCTCCGATCCCTTTGCGCGGCCGGAGCGAGCGAGAAGCGGCTGAAAGAGAGGATGATTAGGAAGGGGTTTTCGGAAGAAGAAACACGCAAAGCGGTTGAAGATCTTAAAAATTCGGGCTTTTTAAGCGATAGGGAGCTGGCCCGCCAAATAGTGGAGAAGTGCGCCAAATCCATGGAGGGGGAGGCCCTTATCCGCGCCAGGCTCCGGAAGGCGGGAATCGGGGAAGAGGACGCGCGGTCGGCCATGCGTGAAGCTGAAAGCAGCATGGAGGAGGTGCGGGAGAAGTTCCTTGAATTTTTAAAGGAAGAAGCGGGGGGAGAGTCCCGGAAAGCTTTGAAAATCTGCAAGAAAAAAGGCCAGCCGCTAGGCCTGGCCTTAAAAATTGGGGCTTCCTATACCCCGGGTTCTGTCGCGCCTTAAAGCAAGGCGCGGGTGGCTATCCATCTAGTCTGCCTGTTGCCAGGCAGATCAAGCGATCTACCCGGATGCGAAGCGAGCAGCTTCAATGCATCCTGCTTGATCTTGCTCCCGATGAGGCTTGCCTGCGGCCTTTGTTGCCAAAGTGCCCGGTGGTCTCTTACGCCGCCTTTTCACCCTTGCCCCCGGAAAGGGGGCGGTTTATTTTCTGTTGCGCTTTCTCTCAGGTTTTCCTGGGCGGGTGTTGCCCGCCATCGCGCTCTATGGAGCCCGGAAGTTCCTCGTGAAAAAATTTCACGCAGCCACCCGGAAGCCTCTCGATCCATGGTATCAAATAACGCCTTTGTATGAGAAACTTAAAATGAAAGGATAAGATCGGAGGGAAGTTATGGAAGTAGAAATTACAGCCCGTAGGGTGCAGCTTTCCAAGAAATTTAAGGAAGAAGTGGACGCAAAGCTGGGGAAGGTGACGAAGATTGCGCCCGATGCGCAGAGCGCGCACATCGTGGTTACGGCCCAGCCGAACCCGTCCATGGCATCCGACAGCCGGAAGGTGGAGATTACCGTTTTTGCCGGGAAGGACTGCATAAGGGCGGATTCGGCCTCTGATCAGGACGTAGCGGCCTTTGATGAAGCTTTGGACAAGCTTATGGAAAGAATGAGGCGGTTTAGGGGGAAAAGGCGGGGCCTGAGGACGCACGCGGCCGCCGTGCCGGAAATCGCGCTCGAACCTCCGGCCTCCCCTTCCGCCGTCCAAGATTCGAAAAACGATCCTGAAAAGGTGGAAGCGAAAATCAAAAATGACGAACACCCCGAGGAACTCGTAGAGGCGCGCCTGGGGGATGCGGTTTTTGAAGTGAGGCGCAAAATTCACGAGGCCCAGCCTATGGACATAAACGAGGCCATTTACGAGATGGAGCTTTTGGGCCACGACTTCTTCCTGTTTGTAGACAAAGAAACCGGCAACCCCTCCGTGCTCTACAGGCGCCACGGCATGAGCTACGGAATGTTGGAACTGAAAAACAACTAAAAATTTATCGGCATCAAAATACGAAAAGGAGTGCTCGGCTGTGGTATCCGTGCTCGGAAAAATGCTCAGGATGGGCGAAGGCCATCAGCTTAAAAAGCTTTCCAACATTGCCCAGGCGGTAAACAACCTGGCTGATGAGACCAAAGCTCTGAGTGACGAAGAGCTCAAAGCCAAAACCGTCGAATTCAAGGAGAGGCTGGGGCGCAAAGAAAGCCTGGATTCTTTGCTGCCTGAGGCTTTTGCGGTATGCAGGGAGGCTTCGGACAGGGTGCTGGGGCTGCGCCCCTTTGACGTGCAGCTTATGGGGGGCGCCGCCCTCCACTTTGGAAACATCGCCGAAATGAAGACGGGGGAGGGGAAGACCCTGGTTGCCTCTTTGGCCAGCTACCTCAACGGGCTGACGGGCGAAGGCGTGCACGTGGTGACGGTAAACGACTACCTTGCCAGCTACCAGTCCGAACTTATAGGCAGGGTGCACAAGTTCCTGGGCCTTTCCGTAGGGTGCATTTTAACTGAGCAGGCGCCGGCGGCCAGGGCAAAGCAGTACCAGGCCGACATCACGTACGGAACCAACAACGAGTTCGGCTTCGATTACCTTAGGGACAACATGACCTGGAACAAAGAGGATCTGGTGCAAAGGGGGCACAACTTTGCGATAGTGGACGAAGTGGACTCCATCCTGATAGACGAGGCCCGCACGCCCCTTATAATCTCAGGCCCTTCCGAAGGGGATATAACGCGCTGGTATTCGCAATTTGCCAAGCTCGTCCCCTCCCTAAAAAGGGACCAGGACTACGAAGTGGACGAAAAGAAAAAAGTAGTAGGGATTTTGGAGCCGGGGATAGAAAAAGTGGAAGACTACCTCGGCATAGACAACTTGTACGAGCCTGCAAACACCGCCCTTATAAGCTACCTGAACAACGCGATAAAGGCCAAAGAGCTGTTTATCAGGGACAAGGACTATGTAGTGAGGGGCGGAGAAGTCCTCATCATAGACGAGCACACAGGCAGGATTCTGCCCGGAAGGCGGTACAACGAAGGCCTCCACCAGGCGCTTGAAGCCAAAGAGAACGTGAGGGTGCAGGCAGAAAACCAGACTTTTGCCACCATCACCCTGCAGAATTATTTCAGGATGTACAAGAAGCTCGCGGGCATGACCGGGACTGCCGAAACCGAGGCCGCGGAGTTTATGAACACCTATAAATTGGGCGTCATCCCCATACCCACCAACAAACCCGTCATAAGGAAAGACCAAAATGATCTGATCTTTAGGACCAAGAGGGAAAAGCTGGCCGCAATCGTAAGGGACGTGGCGGAGCATTACACCAAAGGCCAGCCGGTGCTCTTGGGCACCGCATCCGTGGAGGCATCCGAAGTCCTCTCCTCCCTTCTGGACGCCGCCCAAATCCCCCATACGGTCTTGAACGCAAAGCAGCATGAAAAGGAAGCGGCAGTCGTTGCCGTGGCCGGAAGGAAGGGCATGGTGACGGTGGCTACCAATATGGCGGGCAGGGGGACCGACATCATGCTCGGGGGGAACGTGGAATTCCTGACCGACAAGGCCCTTAAAGACCAAGGCTACTCTGCAGAAGACACCCCGGAAGAATACGAAAAGCTGTGGGGCCCGACGCTTGAAAAAGTAAAGGAGGAAGTCAAAAAGGAGCACGACGAAGTGGTGGAGCTTGGGGGGCTCTACGTTTTAGGCACCGAAAGGCACGAATCCAGGCGCATAGACGATCAGCTGAGGGGGAGGAGCGGGAGGCAGGGAGACCCCGGCGAGTCGCGCTTCTACCTTTCCCTTGAAGACGATCTCATGCGCCTCTTCAACACCCAGCTCGTGGCCCGCGTCATGGCGAGGGGGATGGCCGAAGGGGAGCCTATTACCGCCAAGCAGGTGAGCAGGGGGGTCTTCAACGCCCAAAGGGCCGTGGAATCCAGAAACTTCGAAATCAGGAAGAACGTTCTGGAGTATGACGACGTCATGAACAAGCAGCGTGAAATCATCTACGCCGAACGCGGGAACCTGGTCGGAGAGGACGCCGGGGAGAGCGTGCGCACCTTTGCGGAGGAGGTATGCAGGGCCTACGTTTCTTCTGCCTTCCAGGGAAGGCAAAAAGTAGAGCTGTGGAACCTGGGCCCCCTGTGGAGCGCCCTTTCCGAGCTCTACCCCCTTTCCCTGGACGAAGAAGAAGAAAAAAAGGCCATTTCAAAGCTTTCCGCTTCCTCGGCCCTAAAGAAGCTTTCTGACGACATTTCTTCCGACGTGCTTTCCCGATTTGACGAAAAGAGGGAAAAGATTGGCAAGGAAGCGGCCTCGGATCTGGAAAAAAAGATAGTCCTTACCGTAATAGACAGAAAGTGGAGGGAGCACCTGTATGAAATGGACTACCTCAAAGACGGAATAGGACTCAGAGGCATAGGGCAGAGGGATCCGCTTGTTGAATACCAAAGGGAGGGCTATCAGATGTACTCCTCCATGGTGGAGGCCATAAAGGAAGAGTGCGTCCAACTCTTCTTTGCGATAAAACCTGCCCAGATAAAGGCCGTAGTGGACGCCCAGGAAAACAAAGAAGAGGAAGAAGGGGAGGAGCGCAGACAGGAGGAGGCCTTCCTTGAAAGGGAAGAAAAAGAAGAAGGCAACTCCCCTGAAGTATCGGGCGATGTGGAAGCAAAGCTCGCCCCTATAACTTATGAAGACAAAAAGCTGCCCCTGGGGGTCAGGGTAAAAAACGCTCCCAACGCCCTCAGCCCATGGTCGGACGGCCGCACATTCCCCGGAACTCCCAAAAACGATCCTTGCCCGTGCGGATCGGGGAGGAAGTACAAAATGTGCCACGGCCAGAATGAGGGGAAAGAAAGCGCAGAACAAAAAGAGTAGACTCTTTGCTTATGGTAAACATTTTTGCCCTCGACATAGGCGGGACAAAGACTGCCTGCGGCATATACGATGAAAATTTAAATCCGCTCCGTAGGTGGAAGCTGCCTACCGGCAAAAGCCTTCCCGAGATAGAGGGGGCCATATTGAAAGCCTGCCGTACGTCCTGTGAGGGGAACGAGATCGCGGCCATCGGCATCAGCGCCGCCGGGAATATAAGCCCGGACGGAAGGACTATAGCCTTCTCCACAAATATT
The DNA here is from genome assembly GCA_017537945.1 of Aeriscardovia sp. Taxonomy (GTDB): domain Bacteria; phylum Actinomycetota; class Actinomycetes; order Actinomycetales; family Bifidobacteriaceae; genus RGIG1476. The sequence goes on along the minus strand of JAFYJT010000004.1, from coordinate 6,682 downwards.
CCTTCCTGGATAGACTACCCTCTGGCCAAAATCATCGAAGATGATTTGAACATTCCCGTGATCGTCGAAAATGACGCCAATTCGGCCGGCTGGGCGGAATTCGTCCTTGGGAGCGGACAAGGCAGCTGCAACATGGTGATGGTGACTTTGGGAACCGGCATGGGGGGGGCCTTGGTGCTAAATAAGGAGCTCTACCGCGGGAGCTTCGGAATGGCGGGGGAGGTAGGGCACCTCCCTATGGCCTCTTCCGGCCTCCCCTGCGGGTGCGGGTTATTCGGATGCGCCGAAAAATATGCCAGCGGCACCGCGCTCGAAACTTTTGCAAAACAGGCGGTAAGAAGGGATCCTGAAGCCGGAGCCAAGCTTCTGGAATTTTCCGGGGGGAGCGCCGAAAAAATAACCGGATCCTCCGTTTTTGCGGCGGCAGAGGCCGGAGACGCCCTGAGCCTGAGCGTTTTTAGGGAAACCGGGGAGTGGCTGGGCAAAACTCTGGCGGCCATCAGCGCCGTGCTTGATCCCGATACCTACGTTTTGGGAGGATCGGGAGCGAGCCCGCTCCTGGTTTCCGAAGCCCGCTCGTCTTACCCTAAGTTTCTCCAAGCTTCTTTTTTCAGACCCCATGCGGAAATCAAGCTCGCCAAATTTGGAGGGGACGCAGGACTGATAGGAGCGGCCGATCTGGCCCTCAGAAAGGTTAAAGGATAAAAAATGTGCACATCGGTAACATGGGAAAGCGAAGGATCGCACTTTGTAGGAAGAAACCTCGATTTTGAGGTTTCTTACGGACAAAAACCCGTGGCGACTCCCAGAAATTACGCCTTTAATTTCAGAAACGGGCTTTCTTTGGAAAGGCACCTGGCCATAATAGGGATGGCGGCCGTAGCTGAAGGCTACCCCCTCTATTTTGACGCTACCAATGAAAAAGGCCTCTCTGCAGAAGGGCTGATGTTTAAGACCGCCGGGTATTCCTCCCAGAGGGGGCAAAACTGCTTTGCCTCTTTTGAGCTTATTCCTTACCTTTTAGGGACTTGCGAAAACGTAGCGGAGGCAAAAAACCGCCTGAAGGAAATAAAGGTCACTAACGAAGCGTTCTCGCCTTCCATGCCTCCTTCCCCCCTTCACTGGATGGTTTGCGATCAAAAGGAGTGCATGACGGTTGAAGTGGAAGAAGGGGAAGTAAAAGTCTACGACAACCCTGTAGGGGTCCTTACAAACTGTCCGGACTTCGGAAAGCAGCTTTTTAACCTGAACAACTATCCCTCCCTCTCCCCCTGCGATCCGAAGGACTCTTTTGCCCCTTCCTACCCCCTTTCGCCTTACAGCCGCGCCATGGGGACGAGGGGGCTGCCCGGGGGCCTGGATTCCGAATCGAGATTTGTGAGGGCGGCTTTTTCCAAGCTCAACGCCTGCAAAGAAAAAGATAAGAAGAAGGCGGTTTCCCAATTCTTCCACATCCTCCGCTCCGTTTACCAGATAAAGGGCCTGGATAAAGTCGAGGGGGGATTTGAATACACCATCTACACTTCCTGCGTCGATATGGACGAGTGCGTGTACAGATTCATGACTTATGAAAACTTTGAGGTAAAAGAGGCCGCCCTGTTTTCATGCGATTTGGATTCGGCAAGCCTCGCGGAGTTTTAAAGAGCCTAAAAAAGAAGGGGGCTCCTCCCCCCTTTTTTGTTTTAAAGCTTTAGGCCTCGACGGGGGCTTTGGCGCCTGCCGCCGCGGCCTCTTCTTCCCTAAGCTCTTGAACCTCTCTTTCGTGCTCTTGGGCTTCAAGCTTCTTCATGGGCCTGTTTGCAAATACTATGCATGCGGTAATTGCGGCAAGGCCGAAGCAGCAGATTACTATTATCAGTACCGGCTTATAGGTCTTCCCCAAAGCGTCGTAAAGCCAGCCGTAGAACTCCGTGCATAAGGCCACCACTCCGTAGCCTGCGATGCTGAGCCTGGAATATATGACGCTGTATTCTTTGCCTCCGAAGGCTTGCCGGGTAACCCAGGGAACTATGATGCCCATGGTCCCGGTGCCCGATCCGGCGAAGAAGGCGCTGGCTACGGCCACAGGGTAATAGTGGGTGCAGAAAAGCCCTATCCACCCCAAAATCCCGGGGACGGCCAGTATGGCCACCGCAAGGTTGGTATTCAGCCTGTCTAGGAGGTAGCCTCCGTAGGTCTTGCCCACAAGGGATCCTATTTCGGCAAAGGAGCAAATCGAGGCGGCCGTCAGGGCCGAAAGGCCCCCGCTCCTCTGGTAGGGCTGCATGTAGGAGTCAAATCCCCTCACCCCTTCGAAGAAAATAATCATGAGAAGGACCACGATAAAGATTCCGCTGGTGAAGGCCTGCCTCCTGGAAAGCCCGATGTTGGGGTTGAGGGAATTTTTGCCAAGCTTTGCCTTCTTTGCCGAGAGCTTTGCATCCGAAAGGACTTTTTCTTCCCCCCAGGCGTACTCCCCCTTGGAGCGATCAGGCTTGAGCTTTAAAACAAAGAGGGTGAAGGGGAGGAGGCAGATGGCGAAGGCGAGGCCTATGCATACGTACGCCCACCTCCATCCTATGTGCCCTATGACTATTACCGCCAGGGGCTGGAATATAGTTCCCGCCAAGGCTGTGAAGGCAAACATAAGGCTTAGGACCGTCCCGAACTTCTCTGCAAACCAGTTGGAGAGCAGGATGGTAGGGGCAAGAATGAGGGGGGTGGTGTAAAGGAGCCCGTTAATTATAAAAATCAGGTACATCTCCCAAAGGGAGGTCGCAAAGTAGCAGCATATGTAGCAGATTGCGCTTCCGGCTATGCAGACGCTTAAAAGCAGCTTGGTATTTACCTTTTGCAAAAGGTTTCCGGCCACTATGAGTATTATTACCGTTCCTATCAGCTGGAAAGTCACTATGAGGGAAACTTGGTCCTGCTTTGCGTGGAAGGCCGCCCGCAGGGCGTGGTAAAACTGCCCCCTGGTGTTCCCCTCCAGGCCGTCCCCTATAAATTCCAACAGGCAGCAGCCAACCCAGATTATCCAGGGCTTGTACTTGTGGGTGTTGGGGGGGAGGGATTGCTTTTGTACATTAGAGCTGTTAGAATTAAAGCTTCCATTGGAATCGGCCTTTGGAACTCCGATTTCTGTGGTGGTTTCCATTTTTTTCTTGTTCACTCCTTAGTGATAGGGGCTGGAAGACAGTTCGCACCTGTCTGCCGTGAGGCGGCTCTGCCTCGTTGTAACAGGGTACTATATGCCCTGTACATTTTTTTGTACCCCCAATCCCTTTAAAAGCACTTAAAAAATAAATTTTCCTTCCCCTGTTCTGTATACTTTCTAATGGAAAACCGGTTTTGAATTGGAGCGTTTTGGGCGAGGCCAAATTAGAAAAAAGCCATATGTGGCTATACCGTTTGAGCGTGAGCACGGTCGGAGTTGCGGCCAAAAAATGGTTTACCCCCTGCGTCAGAGGGGAAGAAAACATACCGGAAGCCGGATGCGCGATTTTAGCCTCAAACCACCTGGCGGTCATAGACGATGCCGTAATTCCAATTACAGTCAGGCACAGGGATGTGCACTTTATGGGAAAGATGGAGTATTTTTCGGGAAAGGGGGTGAAGGGGAGGCTCACCCGCTTTTTTTTCACTAACGTTGGCGTCTTCCCCGTCGACCGCTCAGGTGGGGAGGGGGCCGAAAGCGGCATGGTTACCGCAAGGGAAGTGCTTGAAAATGGGGAAGTGTTCGGAATTCACCCAGAGGGCACCCGAAGCCCCGATGGGAGGCTTTACAAGGGGCATACCGGAGTGGCCAAACTGGCCTTTGAGACGGGGGCGCCGGTGGTCCCGGTAGCTTTGTGGGGCACAAATATCAGCCAGCCTATAGGGGTGGTCTTCCCCCACCGTTTTCCCGTGGCCGTTTCTTATGGGCGCCCCATACAAGTTCCCAGGCTGAGCCCGGAAGAAATTACATACGAAAGGCTTCGGCGCCTAACGGATGAAATAATGAGAAAAATCATGGTATTAAGCGGCCAAGAGTACGTAGACATGTACGCTCAGGAAAGGAAAAGGCAGCTTCGCGAAGAAGGGCTGCTTAAAAAAGAGGAGGAAAAAGGGCTTCCGGCATGAAAGCCCAGGTCTTCGGGAGGGATGAAAAGGCTGCAGGCCCTGGCCAAAAATTCTTTCTCCCTTTTTCCAAGTCCCAGCTCCGAACAACATCTTTCTAGCGCCGAGAAGGCTTGGGAGGAAAGTTTTTTTATCCTCTCGTGGCTCTTTTCTACGGCCCCGCACCCTTCAAACACCTTTGCCACTTCTTCCTCCCGGCCCGCCAAGTCCTCCTTCTCATAGAGGTTTATCAAATTTCCCCTTTCCCTTTCGGAAAGGAGGGAAAGGGCGTCGGCCAAGAGGAAGGTCCTCTTTTTTTCCCGTATGTCGCTCCCTTTGGGCTTGGAGCCCCCTCTCAAATCAAGGAGGTCGTCGGATATTTGGAATGCCACCCCCAGCGGCTTTCCAATGCCTTCCGCCCACTTTTTTGCCTTTTCCTCTTCGATTCCGGCCTCTAAAAATCCAAGGGCGAGCGGGGCGATGGTGGTGTAGCTTGCAGTTTTATAAAGGTAAATGCTTTCCAGGGCCTTTTCCAGGCCCTCAAAATCTTTTAAAGGCAGGGAGGGGGAATTTATATCCAGAATCTGCCCCTTTTCCACCTGCATTTGCATCCTGCAAAAAGCCCTGACTGCCGCCTGGGGGCAGGGGCACATTTTGGCTTCAAGGAGGGCCTCTATGCTGGCCGAGGCCAGAAAATCGCCAAGCATTATGGCCATTGCGTCGGCCGATTCGAAATTAAAGTTCGGAGAGGAAAGGGAAGAAAAAAAGGCCTTCCGGCTTGAAGGCTTCCCCCTTCGGACTTCTGATTTGTCTACAATGTCGTCATGCACGAGGGCGCCGGCCTGGAAAATTTCTATGGCGCAGGCAGCTTCCACCCCCCCAGGCCCTCCCGCGCACACGGATGAAGCCACCTCCAGGACGGCCCGGAGCCTTTTTCCCCCCAACAGGGCCTCAAAAATCTGCCTGTCGAAGAGGGAGGAAGCGCGTTCCAACGGCCCCCCGCTTACCGATGAAAGGTTCGGAACCGAAAACAGCCTTTTCATCTCATTTTCCACTTTTGACTTGGTATTTTGAACCCATGATTCAAAATCCTGCGATTTTGGAAGAAAGGAGGTAGAGGCCATACCTAAATGTTACAGTCGTGCGCATGGAATGGGGGAATGAAAAATCTGGAATAATTACAGGCCCGGTTTTGTTTCAAAGTCGGCTAAGGCTTTTTACAGGAAGGTAGGTACCCTAGATGCCTCTGAGGTCGCAATCAGACGAATTTGAAGAAAAGTATGACGAGTCTGATGAGGATGGCAGCGAAATCGAGATTGGGAAAGGAAGAGACCTCCCGTCCCATGAACATTTAGACAAAGTAGCAGGGGCCAGCGCCGACCCTGTAAAAGACTACTTAAAACAAATAGGGCGCGTCTCCCTCCTTACGGCGGACGAGGAAAAGGACCTGTCCGAAAGGATAGAGGCAGGGCTGTACGCCCAGCACATTTTGGATACCGCCAAAGAGGGGGAGCTGACTTTCGAATACAGGAGGCAGCTCCAATGGGCGGCAAATGACGGGAGAAAGGCCAAAGACCACCTTCTTGAAGCCAACCTCAGGCTGGTAGTGTCCCTCGCCAAACGCTATATAGGCAGGGGCATGCACTTTTTGGACCTTATCCAGGAAGGGAACCTTGGGCTCATAAGGGCTGTAGAAAAGTTCGATTACACGAAGGGCTTCAAGTTTTCCACTTACGCCACATGGTGGATAAGGCAGGCCATCACCAGGGCCATGGCCGATCAGGCAAGGACGATCAGGGTGCCTGTCCACATGGTTGAAGTGATAAACAAACTTTCCAGGATCCAAAGGCGCATGCTCCAGGATCTTGGGAGGGAGCCTACTACCGAAGAACTGGCAAACGAGCTGAACATGCCCATAGAGAAAGTGGAAGAGGTGCAAAAGTACGGCCGCGAGCCCATATCCCTCCACACCCCCCTGGGGGAGGAGGGGGACTCGGAATTCGGCGACCTTATAGAAGACACGGACGCCATAAGCCCCCAGGACGCCGTGGCTTTCTCCATTCTCCAGGAGGAGTTTAGGCATGTTCTAGGCACCCTCAGTTCCCGCGAGGCGGGAGTCATAAAGATGCGTTACGGCCTCGAGGACGGCCAGCCCAAGACCCTGGACGATATAGGAAGGATTTACGGCGTTACGCGTGAAAGGATAAGGCAGATAGAATCTAAGACTATGAGCAAGCTGCGCCATCCGTCGAGATCCAAAGCCCTCATGGACTTTTTGGACAACTGACTTAAAGGGGCCGTTTTTATAAATGCAGGCAGGCCCATATAGAAACAGGCCTTAACTTTTTGCAAAAGCGGAACAGGGCCGTTCAATCAGGCGCAACGCCCTAAAGGGAGGGCCCCAGGGGAAGTCAAGGTCGAAAAAGGAAAAAATTTTTCCTGGGGGCTTTGCCCGCCCCGCCGCTTCAAGGCGCCAAAAGGGGGTGAATCATAAAAAAAAGGCGGAAGGGCCGACCCCCTTTCCCGGTTAAATCCGCCTCGCTTTTAATCCAAGGCAAAGCTTGAAGGGAGCCAGCCGCATGCCCCTTTTCTAGAAAGCTCCCAG
>JAFYJT010000022.1 GCA_017537945.1 Aeriscardovia sp. | reverse complement strand
CTTCCTCTATCCGACAGTACAGCTCCTCCCCCGTCCCTTCTTCTGGCCTCTGCTCTACGAGCCTTCCCTGGATGGCCTCTTGGAGGATGGACTTTCGGATGTCCGAAGGGAAGCGGGAATCGAAGGGCGGGCGGGACGGGTTTGGGTTTAATGCGATCTTCTAAAATCCCATCCCCTTCAGGTGCATATTTTTCCAGCAAGGCAATTAATCCGGATGCAAGAGCTGGGCCAAATCGCGCAAGGTAGGGGAAAAGTGGAAGGCGGCAGATATATATATATAGAAAAGTTCGGAGGGTTAAATATCCCTGTAGGCTTCCTTCCGGAAGGCTGTACGCCGGACGGGTTTATGCGTAAGCCCCTGCCTGAGGCCGCCATCTGAAAAGAAGGGCCGGACGTGATCTACTTCAGCCGATTCCGTTCTGGAAAAGTTGGGTTCGATTGCAATCGAACCCCCTGGAAAGGCGTACTGGCCACCCTCCGCCTTTAGATCTTTTTATAGTCAAAGTCATATATCTTTCTTCCGGCTTCAATCCCCTTCTTTTCAAAGCTGGTAAGGGTCCTTCCTTCAAACCTTTCGGCCTGGAGGAACTTCCCTTTGGGGGCTGAAGCCTGAAGATGCCTGTTGCCCTTGCCAACATGAAGCAGGGCGAGCTCGTTATAGACGCTTCCCATATTTTTAAATTCCGGAGCGGAGTCCAAAACTTCGTGGATTTGAAGGGCGTAATCGCTGTCGTCCGTCGCTATCCTCCAGCGCCCCCCGGAGCAGAGGGCCAAAGCCACCAAGGAAGCGAAAGCGGAAGAAATCAGCCTGCGCTTGTGGTGTTTGGTTTTAGGCCAGGGATCGGGAAAGAATGTCCAGACTTCAAACACCGATCCGGCAGGAAGGGCCGTTGAAAAGAAGGAAAAGGCATCGGCCTGCAGGATCCTGGCGTTTTCTACCCCCAAAGCCTTAAGGCGCCTGATGGTGTGGGCTATTCCCTGGGGGAACACTTCGAGGGCCAGAAAGTCCAAATTTTTAAAGCGCTTGGAAGCGAAGGCGATTTGTTCCCCTTGCCCGCTTCCTATTTCTATTACGAGGGGGTTTAAATTGCCCCAAATTTCCTTCCTCTCAAAGGCGCCTAAACGGAAGGAAGGGGCCGGGCTAAATTTTCCCTTTTCGGGAATTTTCAATAGGGTTTTTCCCGCATTTCGGAAAATTTCCTCTTCCTTCCCGTCCAGCTTTGAAGACCTTAAAACAAAGGACGGCCTTTTTCGGGCGCCAAATCCCCCAGCCCCTTTAGCTTCCACGTCTTTCTGTGAAGGGGGCTGGGGCCCAGCCGCTTTATGGCCGCTATATGCTCCTGGGTGGGGTATCCCTTGTTCTTTTTCCATTTGTAGCCTTTGTATTCGTCCAGCTTTGAAAGGTTTTCCATAAGCTCGTCCCTGTCGAGCTTGGCCAGGATAGAGGCCGAGGCGCACAGGGCGCTTTTCCTGTCCCCTTTGACAAGGCACCTGACTTCCACCTTGGGCCTTTGGGGAAGGTGGAGGGAAGAGCGGGCGTAAGAAAGGTAGTCAAAAGGGCCGTCCAAAATCAGAAGCCCCCTCCCGGAAACTTCCTTCATGGAAAGCAGGGCCCGCTCCAAAGCCAGCCCCAAGCCCAGGCTTATGCCGATTTTGTCTATCTCTTCATTCGAACAGGCCCCTACGGCCCAGCCGGAGGCCCAGCCTTCAATGGCGCTTTTAAGCTTTTTCCTTTTTTTCGGAGTCAAAAGCTTGGAGTCCTTCACCCCTTCCGGAAAAGAAGGCGGGAGGGAGTCTAGTCTGCACACCCCTACGTAGGCCGGCCCTGCGGCCGCGCCCCTCCCAACTTCGTCCGCGGCCAGGAGGAAGTCAAAAGACTTGAACCCCTCTTCCTCGAGGGAAAGGGTGGGATCATTCATAGGCGCCTTTTACCCCTCCCACGTTCTTGTAGACCGAGGAGGGATCTCCAATGTAGCGCCACCTGTCGATAGGCCACCACACGAGCTTTACCACCCCTACCACGTCTGAAATCGGCACGAGCCCGTCGTCTTCGTTCAAGTGGTAGCGTGAGTCGGCTGAAATCCTCCTGTGGTCCCCCATTACGAAAATGTGGCCCGGAGTGACTTTGACGTCGAACTTTATAAGGCTAGGGGCGTTTCCCGGATAAAGGTAGCTTTCTTCGTGTATGGGCACCCCGTTTATGGTCACAAGGCCCTGGGAAGTGCAGCAGGCCACGGTATCCCCGGGAAGCCCTATAAGCCTTTTAACTAGAAACCCTCCCCCCAGGGCGTCGTCCTGGGCCGCCGTAAGCCAGTGGCCCGGGTCTTTAAACACTATCACGTCCCCCCTGTGGAGCGGGGTCCACTTCCCGTCAAGCTTGAGGGTGAGGATGTGGTCGCCAATCAAAAGGGTGTTTTCCATCGAGCCCGAGGGGACTACGTAGATGCCGAAAACGAAAATCCTGAGGAGGAGCACCGCGATTATGGGAATCGCGATTGACAAGGTCCAGCCTATCCAGCTTCCTTTTTTGCGGTGGGATCTGCGTTGGTGCATGGGAGGCTTTGCGGCTCCTTTTTTGCGGTGGGATCTGCGTTGGTGCATGGGAGGCTTTGCGGCTGCCCTGAAAACCATACACGCTTCCCCCCTGGCCTCGAATCGGACTTACTTTTTCGCCCCTCTGGGTTCGCGCCTTTCGGGGATCCTGGCGGCTTTGCCTTTAAGGTGCCTGAGGTAGTAGAGCTTGGCCCTCCTCACTTTTCCGTAGGAGACCACTTCTATGGAGTCTACAAGGGGGGAGTGGAGCGGGAAGCGCCGTTCCACGCCGCAGCCGAAGCTAATCTTGCGCACGAGGATGTTTTCGCTTATCCCGTGCCCTACGCGCGCAATGACCACCCCCTGGAAGGCCTGGATCCTGCTGTGATCCCCTTCCACGATCTTGGCGTTTACTTTGACCGTGTCCCCGGGCCTGAATTCTGGAATAGGGTTCCCCTTCTTCTCGTGCTCCTGCCCGAATTGTTCTACCAGGTTCATAAATTCCTCCACTGCTGCCGCGCAACAGCAGGATGCTAGGTTCTTTTTCCGTCCCCAAGATCCGCCTTAGGCTGGACTTTCCCATCTGCCTCTGCGCGGCAAAGCCGGATGCGCCTTGGAACGGAAGATCTGCTTTGAAATCCGAATATATCTTAACAGAGGCCCTTACTTGGACTCGTGGTACGCCTTCTCGGTGTTCACGTTCCACACGTTCACTTTGGAGGTCTTTCCGGTCTTTATGTTGTTAACGGCCTCTATCGCGCAGGCCATGGAGTGGTCCTGGTTGTTGTAGTGGTGCTGGCCGTTCCTCCCTATGCAGTAAAGGTTTCCGAAGTGGTCCAGCCACTCTTTGAGCTCGTCCATGCGTTCGTAAGTGTCAAAGTAGGCCGGGTAGGCCTTGGGGACCCTCTCCCTGTGGAAGTCCAAAACGTCGTCGGGCTGGTAGAGGACCTGCATCCTTATCATTTCCTTTATGGCGAAGTTCTTTGCCTGCTGGTCGGTAAGGTTCCAGAAGTCGTCGCCTTCCTGGGTGAAGTACTCAAGCCCTATCCACACCGTGTCGTCGGGCTTAGAAACAAGGTACGGGCTCCAGTTGTTGAAGATTTGGATCCTTCCCACTTTGTAACCCGGATCCTGCACGTAAATCCAGTTGTCGGGGACTATCGGGGGCTCTCCCAGGGTCCTTATCGGGGTGGTGTTTTTGAGCTTCAGCCTCTTGCAAAGCAGGCCCACGGTGACAAAATCCCTGTAGGGCAGGCCGTAGGCTATCTCGGTAATGTCCTCCGGGGCCTTTTCTTCGGAATTGTTGAAGGCCTGCAGCAGGTTTTTAAGCGGCATGGAGCTCATGAATTGATCCGCTTTAAGCTCTATTTCCTGGCCGTTCGCGTTTACGTAGGAAAGCGAGTCCACCTTCCCGTCTTTTTGCGAAAGCCGGTTCACTTTGGCGTTCATTATGATTTTTCCGCCCATTGCGGTCACTTTTTCGGCCACAGTCTCCCAGAGCTCCCCGGGGCCCAGCTTAGGGTACCAGAACTTCTCTATAAGGGAAGTTTCAACCACCCTGTCCTTTTTGGAGGGCATCACTTTTTCCACGGCGTTTTTCAAAACGGCCTTGATGCTTAAGCCTTTCACCCTCTGGGCTCCCCAGTCGGCGGAAATCTCGGAGGGGTGGCGCCCCCAGAGTTTCTCGGTGTAGCCCTCGAAAAAGAGGGAGTAGAGCACGCGCCCGAAGCGGTTGATGTAGAAGTTTTCAAGGTTTGTGTCCGGAAGCTTGTGCATTGTGGATTCAAGGTAGCTAAGCCCCGCCTTCAAAGTGAGCGCCGGCCCCATGGCTTTGATGGTGTCCCCCGAAAGCGTGATGGGATAGTCAAAAAAGTGCTGGTGCCAGAAGACGCGGCTGAGGCGGTGGCGGATAAGCATGACGGCGTCGGTCTTTTCCGGATCGGGGCCCCCTGGCACCAATTCGCAGGGCCTGTGCAGCTTCTTGTCGTCATAAGCCGGAGCCCCTTGGAGCGGGAGGATGTTCTGCCACCAGTCCATGATCCTCTGGTCTTTGGAAAAGAAGCGATGGCCGCCTATGTCCATGCGCTGCCCGTTGTATTTGACGGTTCTGGAGATTCCCCCGAACTGATCGCTGGATTCCAAAAGGGTGACGTCGTATTTTTCCTTGCCGCCTTCTTTCAGCAGCTCGTATGCCGCCGTAAGGCCGGCCGGGCCTCCCCCTATTATGGCAACACGGGTCTTGGCCATGCCGCCCTCCTATCTGTAAGTTTTGGATCGGTTTTTAACTAGAATATTCTAATTCCGGAATCTTGATTCTCCATGCCCCTCACATGCGGTCCAAAATATCAAGATCCGCGTCCGTGTGGGTGAGTTCCTCCACGTTTACGTCTTTAAAAGTCACGATGCGCACCGACTTTACAAACCTCGAAGGCCTGTAGATGTCCCAAACCCAGGCGTCGGAAAGCTTGACGTCAAAATAAACGTCCTCCCCCCCGTTGCAGGTCCTAAATTCCACGCTGTTGGCCAAATAAAAGCGCCTCTCGGTCTCAACTACGTACCTGAACAGCTTTATAACGTCCTTGTACTCCCTGTAAAGCGCAAGCTCGGCTTCCGTCTCGTAGTTGTCCAAATCTTCCGCGCTCATCTAAATCCCCCGCATGAAAGCAGGGCGCATGGCAAAACTGCCCATAGGCAAAACCTCTACTTAGAGACTTCCTGAAGGATTAGCTCCCTGACGCTCTTGGCATCCGCCTGTCCGTGGGTTTCCTTCATTACCAGGCCGATTATAACCCCCATGGGTTTCATATTGCCCTGGCGCAGCTTTTCGGCTATATCGGGATTTTCAGCCAGCGCTTTTTTAACCGCCCCGGAAAGCTGGGAAGAGTCCGAGACTATCTTCAGGCCCTTCTTTTCCACTATTTCTTCGGGCCTGCCCTCCCCGTTCACTACGGCTTCTACGACCTGCTTTGCCATTTTGTCGGTAAGCTTTCCGGAAGAAAGCATCTCCTCTATTTTTGCCACGTCTTCCGGCCCTATAGCCAAGGCTTCCATAGGGATCTGCATTTCGTTTGCCAGGCGCAGGATCTCTCCAAGCCACCATTTGCGGGCCCCCTGCGGGGAAGATCCCTTTTTTACGCTCTCTTCCACCAGCTCCACGGCTTCGGCGTTCAAAAGGTCCCTCATTTCCTCATCAGAAAAGCCCCACTCGGCTTTCAACCTGCGCCTTTTGGTGAAGGGAAGCTCCGGGAGGGAGGCCCGGATTTCTTCGATTTCGCTTTCCGTGACGTGGAGCATTAAAAGATCGGGGTCCGGAAAATAGCGGTAGTCGTTGGCGTCGCTCTTGAGCCTGGCCCCTGCGGTGCACTGCCCCTTTTCGTCCCAGTGCCGGGTTTCTTGAAGCACTTCCCCGCCCTGCGAAAGGAGGTAGGCCTGGCGCCTGATTTCATAAGCTACCGTCTTTTCCATGGCCTTGAAGGAATTGACGTTCTTTGTCTCAGATCTTATGCCGAAAGGATCTGACGGGCTCTTCCTTAAAGACACGTTTACATCCGCCCTGAGGTTTCCGTGCTCCATCTTCCCTTCCGAAACCCCGCACGCTACAGCTATGTCCCTGACGGCCCTGGCGTACGCCCCCGCAACTTGCGGGGCCTTGGCTCCGGCCCCGGTGATGGGCTTTGTCACTATTTCGACCAATGGGACCCCTGCCCTGTTGTAGTCCACAAGCGAGTAGTCAGCGCCTTCCAGCCTTCCGTTGGCGCCTCCTATATGGTTGATCTTGCCCGCATCGTCCTCTATATGGGCCCTTTCTATCGGGACCCTGAAGATCGAACCGTCTTCCAGCTCCACATCCAGCCAGCCGTTCCCGTTGGTAGGCTTGTCAAATTGGGAAATCTGGTAATTTCGGGGCATGTCGGGGTAGAAGTAGTTCTTCCTGGCAAATTGGCTCCACTCGTTTACGTGGCAGTTAAGGGCGAGACCCAGCTTTACGGCTTTTTTGACGGCTTCCCGGTTTACGACGGGCAGCGCCCCCGGAAGCCCGAAGGAAACGGGGGTGAGCTCGGTATTGGGTTCGGAACCGAACTCGTAATGGGCCCAGTCGAAGAGCTTGGTGGCGGTATCCAATTCTACGTGGATTTCGAGGCCTATCACCGGATCGAATTTGGCCACTGCCTCTTCAAAACTCATAAGTTTTTCAGTCATCATTCACCACTTTTCCAAAGGCGGGGGGCCTTGCTCCAAATGGGCCCGTCGTTTTCCCTTGACACCGCTTCTTCAAGGGCCGAAGCCACTTTGAACGCGACTTCGTCTTTCTTCCTGTCGGCCATAATCTGGAAACCTATCGGAAGCCCCAGCTTATCCAGGCCCACGGGAAGGCTGATTGCCGGAAGCCCTGCGAGGTTGGCGGGGATAGTGGCTATGTCGTTTTTGTACATAGTCACGGGATCTTCCACTTCTCCGACTTTAAAAGCCGTGGTGGGGCTCGTGGGGCACACCAGCACGTCAAAGGACTCGAAGGCCTTTTTAAAGTCATTTATAAGCACGGTCCTCACCTTTTGGGCCGCCGCATACATTTTGTCGTACTGGCTTGAACTAAGGACGTACGTGCCCAGCATTATCCTTCTTTTCACTTCCGCCCCAAACCCCTCTTCGCGCGTAGCGGCCATCATAGAAAAAGCCGTAGCGTCCGGGGGCATTATGCGCAAGCCGTACCGCATTCCGTCGTAACGGGCCAAGTTGCTGGAAACCTCCGCCGGCATGAGGATGTAATAAATCTGGATGCCGTGGGCAAAATTGGGAAAGCTCTTTTCCTCCACTTTGGCCCCCATGGAAGAAAGGAGGTTCACGCCCCTCAAAAACCCGTCCGTCACGTCTTTGGAAAAGCCTTCGCCGGTCGCTTCCGAGATCACGCCCACGCGGATTTTGGACAAATCCCCCCCTTTGCCTTCCAAGGCCGCCTTCAAGGCTGAAGAAGGGCAGTCGGGGATGGAAGTCGAATCCTTCGGATCGTAGCCGGTTATTGCGTCAAAGAGCATCGCGGCGTCTTCCACCGTCCTGGCGCAGGGGCCGATCTGGTCCAAAGAGGAGGCCATGGAGATGGCTCCGTACCTTGAAACCCTCCCGTAAGTGGGCTTTACCCCGACCGACCCTGTGAAAGAGGCAGGCTGCCTTATAGAGCCTCCGGTGTCGGTCCCCAGGGCGAGGGGGGATTCAAAAGACGAAACCGCGGCCGCAGAGCCTCCCCCGCTCCCTCCGGGCACCCTTTCCAAATCCCAGGGGTTGAAGGTGGGATGGAAGGCCGAGTTTTCGGTGCTGGATCCTTGGGCGAACTCGTCCAAATTGGTCTTGCCTAAAATGGGCATTCCGCTCTCTTTGACCTTTTCCACGCTTGTGGCGTCATAGGGAGGCACCCAGCCCTTCAGGATTTTGGAAGCCGCGGTGGTTTCCACCCCTTTGGTGACTATCATGTCTTTTACGGCTATAGGGATTCCGGCCAGTTCCGGAAGTTCCTGCCCTATCGCCCTTGCCTGGTCGACCGCGTCGGCCACCATGAAGGCTGAAGTGAAGCAGGTTGAGAGGTAGGACTGGGTTTTAGGATCCACGGCCTTCGTTATTTCAAGTTCGGCCTCTACAATTTGCCTGCTGGAAAGATCGCCCTTTTTCATGGCTTTGGCCATTTGGGAAGCGGTAAGGGTCACAATTTCTTCGGCTCCGCTCATTATTCATCTCCCAAAATCCTAGGCGTGACAAACATCCCGTCCTCGCACTCCGGGGCCTGCTCCAAAAGGACGTCCCTGTCCAGGGTCTTTCCCGCGACATCCTCTCTATAGTGCGGGGGGAGAGGAAGCGGATTTGTGGTGGGCTCGACCCCGGCGATGTCGATATCGCTTATCAGGGCCACGCTCCTGACGATGCCCTGCAGATCGTTTTTCAGATCCTCTATCTCTTCATCGCTTAGCGCGATGCAGGCGAGCTTTGCCAGATGCTGCACCTGTTCATATGAAAAATCCGACATACTTTCATGCTAGTATACGCGCCTGCTAACTGACAGATGCCGAAAATGCGGGGAGGGAGCCCATATGAAGGCGTTTTTCCCTTTCCCCGTGCTTTTTTGTTTCAGAATGCCATAAACGCAGAGAGGAGCATCTTCCGAAATAATGAGTAATTCAATTTTACCCTTGTGTTAGCCCAATTTCTTTACACAGATTCTTTACGCATGCAAACACGTCATCAAATTTAATCTCCCTTGCAAACGGGTGTTTTTTTGAATAATTGGACCATACTGTGCGCACAGGCCCGTTTTCCTCCATAAGGCTTAAGACCCTATCGTGTTGCACTGTAAGGCCTCTATTGGCAAATACGGTTTTTACAGCCTCTTTTGGAAGATCCATATTGATTTTATCCTTATTAGTTTGATAAATCAGATATATATCGTAGTAATCTTTCATTCTTCCATTCGAAATGGATCGTCTAAATAAGGTCTCCAGTTTTTCAGCCAACACCGTTTCCAAACTATACGCGTATATGGAAATGTCATTTCCGCCTAAAAGTGGTGTATAAGAGTACTCCGATTTATGTGGAATAATTTCGTCCCCAGTTGCTATGTCTATATGGAAGTTATCCCTTATATTTTCCAGCCCTCCTTCTACTCCTACTCTAAATCCTCCATATTTATCTTCTTTTCGTATAGGCTCTATGCCCCTGTAGCGCAGAAGGGCCCCGTCCCCCGTATCAATGGCAAATATCTCTTGAAGCGTCGCATTCAAGTTGTCTTCTGTAAATGGCGCGTTTTGCAGCATTGCGTCAATGTCCTCAGTGAATCTATTGGCCAGACCAAACAAAGTTGACAGGTAAAACGCGCCCTTTAAGACGAAATTATCCTTGTAGCGGCTTATAGAAATCCTTTCTACAAGACTGTCAAACATATAAATTTTTAGCAGTATTTGTGGAGAAACTTCAATCTGCTTCGATATGTTCCGAAGTTTGGCCGTCAGTTGCTCGGCTTTCATCGTTCTCCTAATTCTCCTAATATTGAAGCTCTATATAACGTGCCACTTTGTTCTGAACGCCAAGTTTGGCGGCATATTCAAAAAGCTTTTGCAAGTTTTCTTTCCCGCTTCTCAGATACTCCCTCCCCCCGTACTTTACATACTCGTAATCCTCCCTCTCCCTGGAGCGCACGATGTCGCATATGGTGCGCTCCACGTCATAGGCGTTTACGTAATTTCCGAAGTTGGTCCTTACCTTCGTCAGGCCAAGCCCGTAAGTCTCGGGCGAGGCATAAAGACCGTATAGGGTTCCTTTAGCCTGAAGCTGTGGTAGCTTCTGGGGACGGTCATATCCCATTCGTCGTCAGGGGCTTTGATTGAAAGATGGTGAAAGTACAGGGCCGTCATGTGGGAAAAAACGATTTTGGGAAGCTCCAGGCTGAGCGCATAGTAGGGGTCGGGCCATTTGTAGGGGGTGATGTAGGCCCTCCTGGCCATCCTTTCAATTTTTCCTTCCTTTACCAGGATCTCCAACCATTCCCTGTGGAGGCCGAGCTTGTCAACCTCCCTTGAAGTGATGTAGCCGTTGCGCCTGCGCATATACTCCAGTATTTTTGTTCAGACCTGCCCTCTTTCGGCCTGCCTGGGCAAAATCCGCCTTCCTTCCCCTTATTCTTTTTGACAAGCATACTGAAAATTATTTAAAAATCAGTACGTTTGTCAAAATAAGAAAAGCGGGAAGCCCCGCTGCATTTCTGTCGGAGAGGCTACGCCCCTTTTTTTACGCAGGCGCTGTAGGCGTACATGGCTATGGCCGCGGCGGCCGCGGCGTTTATCGAACGGACCGACCCCCTCTGCTCGATATAGACCGTAGCCTCGGCGGCCGAAAGGGCCTCCCGGCTCAGCCCCTCCCCTTCCGATCCGAAAAGGAGGATGCAGGAAGGGGGGAAAGTGAAAGTTTCTATAGGAACGCTTCCCTCCACATTGTCGACCGCTATCAGGTGCGGCTTTAACGGGCTGGCCTTTGCATAAGCCGCAAGGCGGGCGATGGAGGGCTCCTGGTACACCCTCTCATAAACTTCCGTCATAAGCGAGCCCTTCCTGTTCCATTTATGGGGCCCGATTATGTGCACGGCCCTGGCCCCGAAAGCGTTGGCGCTCCTGACCATGGAGCCGATGTTGAAGTCATGCGTCCAATTTTCGCAGGCGATTTCCAAGTCAAGGTACCCGCGCCTGTCAAGATCCCTCCTTATGGCTTCCACCGTCCAATACCGGTAGCGGTCTTGGACGTTGCGCCTGTCCCCCGCTTCCAAAAGCTCAGGATCGTACCTAGGATCGAGCGGATCCAAATCGGGGAACTCCTCTTTCCAGGGCCCGAGCCCGATTTTGCGGAAACTTGGCTTTTCTTCCACTTACTCTTCCACGTCCTTTTTGGAAAAGGCGTAAACGAAGGGCACAAATTCCCCTTCCCCCGTGTTCACGTCTTTAAGCTCCAGCTCCCGGGGGGGTTCCTGATTTGAGCTTCCCGCCACAAGGGAGGCTACGGCCAGGATATGCGCACCGGCATCCTTTACTATGCTCCAGTCCAGTTCGAGTTCCTGCCTCCTGGTGAGGGTGATGAGGGAAGAAGTCTGGATGTAGCCTAGATCGCTTATCCACGCGTCCACCATGACGACGTCTTTGCCTGTTACGTCCGGCCCTTTGAGGGAAGGGTAGACAAAGTCCATGGAAAAGCCGTCTATGCAAAGCCCCTTTTCTTCAGCGGCCCCCAGGCAGCACATCACTAAAGGCATCCCCGCAGGGCTGAGGGCCCCTAAGGCCTGCACCCTTTTAAGATCGATTCCGGATCCTTCAACGGCCCCGAGCACGGCCCTCCCGCAAGCCTTCCACTCTCCGGAATCCATGGTTACGCTGAAAAGATCCGAAAAAGGGTTGGAACCCACCGCTTTTTTAAGCGCGGCCTTGAGCTTTTCGGCGCCTTCGGTCCAATTTGTCATTTTTCTCCTCCGCCTTGTGCAAATTTGGATGTTTTGGTTTCCCCCTTTATAGGGCCGACGCTTTTAAATTCCCTTCTTTCAATTCCGACTTTGTCGCGCAGCTTTCTTGCCCTGGGAATCACCCTTGAATCCACATTCCCTATCAGGGAATTGTAGCCGTCCAGGGCCTTTTGAAGGCCGGAGCCGAGGTCGGATGCGTGCTGGGCAAACTTTTCCATGCTCTCAAGCAGTTCGGAACCGATCTTTTTTATTTCCTGCGCGTCCTCTTCGATGCCCCAGTTCTTCCATGAAACTTTCACGGACTGCAGGAGGGCCCAAAAGCTTGCCGCCGAACAAAGGATCACCCCCCTGGAAAAGGCGTATTCCAAAAGGCCCCCGTCGCCTGCCACGGCTTCCTGCAGCCAGGAGGCCACCGGGATGTAGGCCACCGTAAAGCTTGTAGGATCGAACCCGTTTTCCATAAGGAGCCTGGGGTAGTCCCTTTTTGAAAGCGCGTCCACGTGCCCCTTCACGACTTTGGCGTACGCGGATCCGCCTTTTCCGCCCTTTTCGGCCGCTTCAAAGTCTTCCAAGGGGGATTTGGCGTCGACCGGCATGGCCCCGCGCCCGGGAAACAGCACGACAAGATCCGGGCGCCCCTTCTTTCCCTCCCCTGAAAGCGTTAGCTGGGTATCGAAGTCCACATGTTTTTCCATCCCGCATTTTTCCACGAGGTTTTCCAGCTGCACTTCGCCCCAGCGCCCGCGGAGCTGGTTGTTGTTTAAAAGGCTGGAAAAGTTCTTGTTTTCTTCCGAAATAGCCTGCTCCATGCGCCTCAGATCCTCTATGCTTTCTTTAAGCTGCCCGACTTCTCCCCGCCTTCCTTCTTCAATCTCTCCAAGCTTGCTGCGGAGGGCGGAAACGTCGCCCCTGAGGGGTTCTAAGGACTTTAGGATCTCGGCCTGTACGTCTGCGCGCCTTTGGTTGTCTCCCTCCTGCCTGCCCTCGGCATCCCTTTGGGCCTGGCGGCTTTTTTCAAATTCTTCCTTTATGGAGAAGCGGAGGCGCTCTTCAGCAGCTTCCCTTTCCTCTTTCTGGGCTTTCAGGCGCTCTTCAAAAGCGGCCTCGGATTTTACGATCCCGTCTTTGAGCTCCGCAACCCTTTCTTCAAGCAGGCCGCACTTCTGCAAAAGGGCCGAGTTCTCGCGGGCCAGGCCTTCCTTTTGGCTCCTAAGGCTTTCAAGGGACTCTTTCAGGGCCGCCGCCTCTTCCTCCTTCTTTTCGAGATCGCTTTCGAGCTGGCCGGATTCTTTCTCAGATGCGGGAAGGGGGGCTTGGGGGGCTTTCTTTTGGGGCTTCAAGAAGAACCCTATTAGGAAGCCCGCGGCAAGGCAGCACGCTCCTGCAACCGCTACGTACAGGGCAGTCACTTCTTCCTTTTCCCGCCCCACCTTTGATTTTTCATATACACCCTGAGGTAGGGGAGCATGGTGCGTATAAGGTTCGTGCCCCCGTGCCCGTAAAAAACCGGTACGGGCACGTCGGGCATAGGATGGAGCGTGTGGCGCAAAATCCCTTCCTTAGGCTGAAGCTGCCTAATGCCTATAGCCACCACCCTCCCGGGGTTTTCCCGGGCCACCCGGGCGTAAGTGAAGGGATCTTTTTGCCCGTTGTCGCCTATAAGGATGAAATTCATATGTGGGAAATCATCCATAAGCTGGCTGCAAAATTCGAGTTTGTGCTCCACCCCGTTGGGGATGAAGGTCTTGGGCCTCGGATCGAAATCCCTTAGGAGGAGGGGCCCGCGCGGAAAATTATTGTTGGTCAGAAAGTACCTGAGCATGGGCTCTACATTCCAGGGGGAAGTGGAAAGGTAGAAGAAGGGGGCCTGCCCCCCCAGCTCCTGGGAGAGGGCGTTGTAAAAGCGGGCCATGTCGGATACGGCCCTCCTCTTGGAGGGGTCCAGGAAAAGCATGTTGTAAACCGCCTGGAAGGGGTCGGGGACGTCGGTGACCAGGATAGTGTCGTCTATGTCGGAAATTACCCCTATCTTTTCTTTCTTCCCCTCAGTGTAAAGCGGCGCCAAAACAGGCTTCCTCCCCTTTACTTTGTAAGTCACTTTATGGATTCCGGGCGATACTTTCCCCTCGGTAATCAAATCCAGGTAGCCGTGGCTGTCGGAGACGGCCTGGCTGGCGTTCTGGTTCTTTTTGGGATCGACTTCATCCCATTTGTAAGACGTCCCTATCTGCACGGACTCCAGGGGGGAATTGTCTATATCGATTTTTACCGGGACGTGGGGGGCGGGGACCATGAAAGCGGCCCTTATGCCTTTGACCCCCATCTTTGCCGGCACGTACCCCCTGGGGGATCTGACGAGCCTGCAAATGATTCTGGAGTATTTTTCAGTGCCGTACCCAATGTAAGGGACTACCCTGGGCGTCCAATGGAGCTCTTCGGTAATGTCGGTGGAAAAATCCACCCAGATTTGAAATGCCGTGGTGACCGCAAGCCTGAAGGCCCTGACGGGCAGGTTCCTCCTATAAGGGGCCCCGTAGGGGGACGGGGCGTCTACAAAGCTCTTGGACCTTCTGAAAAGCCTTTTGTGGGGCGTATGGGGAGGCTGGGTTTTGGCGCGGGAGGCTTCCTTTTCCGACAAGTAGGGGCTGAAGGAGGCCGATCCGGGACCCTCGGTGGGGGTGTACTCAAATTCAAAACTGTCTAAAATAAGTCGTCCTTTGTTTGTCAGTTAAGCGCCGGCAATTTACGATCCCCAGAGGGGTAAAAGGGCTGCGGAATTCTTTCCTAGCGCAAGGCCGTCGCGCCGGGGCAATTTCGCCCCACGTTTATACTTGTCAAGTTTACCTTTTTAATTTAAAACGTTTGACTTCCCCCCTTCCCCAGTGGCAAAAACCTGCTTTGCCGCACAAATAAATGTTATATTTCAGGTATGAATAAAGAAGACTCAAATCCGGATATTTTGACATGCCTGGCGAATTTGTCGAATGACGAAGTGTTTACTCCGCCGGACGTGGCCGACCAAATGCTGGATATGCTTCCCCAAGGGCTTTTCTCAAATCCTGACGCCACTTTCCTCGATCCCTGCTGCAAGACGGGGGTGTTTTTGCGCGAGATCGCAAAGAGGCTTTTAAACGGACTGAAAGAGATCTATCCCAACCTCCAGGAAAGGGCCGACCACATCTATAAAAAGCAGCTCTTCGGGATCGCGATAAGCCACCTCACGGCCGAGCTGAGCCGAAGGACGCTCTACTGCGCAAAAGACGCAAGCGGGAAGTACTCCATAGTGCACTTCGACAGGCCCGAGGGCAACATCCTCTACCCCCAGATCTCGCATTCTTTCGGAAAAGACGGAAAGTGCCAATTCTGCCCGTCAAAGGAAAATAAGGAATTTTGCGATCCCGCCTACCCTTTCATAGAAACAAGCGATCCCAAAGGATTCTTCAATATGACGTTTGACGTGGTTATAGGAAATCCGCCGTACCATCTGGAAACCGGAGAGAAAACAAAACAGGCCGCTCCGATTTACAACAAATTTGTAGAGAACGCCAAAAGGCTGGATCCCAAATACCTTGTCATGATAATTCCAGCCAAGTGGTACGCGGGAGGCATGGGATTGGATGGGTTTAGGGCCGAAATGTTAAATGATGGCCACATTACAGAAATCATTGACTTTCCCAATGCTAAAGACATTTTCCAAGAACAATCCATCGGGGGGGGGGTTATGTATCTTCCTCAGAAGCAGGGAAGAAAAAGGGCGTTGTCACTTTGTTAGCATAAAAGGTGACTTAAGAAATGAAAGCGAAAGGGATCTTTCAAAATATCCAGTCTTCATCAGATATAACGAAGCGCTCTCAATAATCGAAAAAGTTTTGCAAAAAACTCCAAATTCCCTGTACTCCCTCATATCCCCCTTGGATCCCTTCGGCCTTCCGTCAAAAATCCGGGGGCAAAAATTCCAGGACGGCTCCCACCTTATCAAGCTTTATTCGAGTGATGGGACAAGCTATATATCTGAAAGCAATATTCCAAAGACCGCACTACTCGATAAATGGAAGGTCATTATCTCTATACTTGCAGCTGAACATGCGATGGAGCCTGGGAAAGACGGGGCATTCCACGTTTTCACAAAGACGATGAAAGTTTTAGGCCCTAAGGAAGCATGCAGCTTTAGCTATCTTGCGGCCGGAGGATTTAAGGTGCAGGCCGAGGCTCAAAACCTTGAAAAGTACCTCAAAACAAAATTTGCCAGGTTCCTTGTTCTCCAAGCGATCTCCAGCATCCATCTAACCAGATCCTCTTTCCAATTCGTTCCCATGCAGGACTTCTCCTCTTCTTCCGACATCCCTTGGCAAAAGCCCCTAGAGGAAGTGGAGGAAGCCCTCTGCAAAAAGTACGGGCTTGACGCCAAAGAGACGGAATTTATAAACGGCCTTATAAGGGAGTGGTAGAAGTGGCAAAGGCAGAGGGGTACACGATCTATGCGTATAAGAGCAGAAATCCCAACTACTGCAACTGGATCAAGGTAGGGCAGGTGGAAAAACCCAATGCTACTAGAGGGCAAATTGAAGAGAGAACCGGAAGCAGCTCAAAGGTCGGAAGTTCTTATGTAGGGCAGCCAGATCCTGAAGGACCCGTAGATCTGCTCTGGTGGAACAACGGAGAAAAAACCGACGGAACGCCCTTTCAAGATTACGATGTGCGTAGATGGCTTGAAAGGCATAATTTCAGGATAAGGCATGAATGGGTCGAGTGCACTCTGGATGACGTCCTTGCGGCCTACGAGGCCGTGAGGTTGGGCAAAGAAAACGAAGAAAAGCGAACGGAAAGCTTCCCCATGCGCCCCGAACAGAAGGAGTGCGTGGATAAGACTTCCTCTTATTTCCGCAAGCATGGGGAAAAGTACCCCGGAAAGAAAGCCGAGTTCCTCTGGAACGCCAAAATGAGGTTCGGAAAAACCTTCACGGCCTACGAGCTTTCAAAGGCCATGGGACTTAAAAAGGTGCTCGTCCTAACCTTCAAGCCCGCAGCCAAGGGGGCATGGAGGGACGACCTTTTGCGCCACACCGACTTTGAAGGCTGGCAGTTTGTGAGCAAGGAGGACGGAGAATGGGCGCCTTTCGACCCGTCCCGCCCCTTCGTGTGCTTCGGATCCCTCCAGGACTTTCTCGGCAAAAGGGACGGGGGGATAAAGGAAGAAAACAGGTGGGCCCACGAAGAGGACTGGGACATGGTCATCTTGGACGAGTACCACTTCGGAGCGTGGAGGGAAAAGAGCAAGCATCTGTTTTCCGATTCCGATCTCTGGGAGGAAGACTTCTACGACGATGGGGAGAAGAGGCTGGAGAAAGGCGGCGAAAGCGACAAAGAGGCGATAGAAGAATTTTTGAACGCCTACCTCCCGATAAAGTCGGAGCGCTTCCTGTACCTTTCTGGCACGCCATTCAGAATGCTGGAAAACGGGGAGTTCCTGGAAGATCAGATTTACTCCTGGACTTACGAAGACGAACAGAAGGCCAAAAGGGAGTGGAAGGGCCTTGGGCCAAATCCCTATGCCTCCCTTCCGGAGATGGAAATGTACACCTACGCGCTCCCGGAAGATATCGCCAAGATCGCAGACAAGGGAGAAGCCGGATTTGACTTAAACGAGTTCTTCAAGGCCGAAGGCCGAGGGAGGAGGGCGCGCTTTATCCACCGGGAAGCCGTGCAGCAGTGGCTGGATCTCATAAGCGGAAAATTCACCGCTGAACAGAGGGAAACTATGGCGAAAAACAATACAGAAAGCCATCTTCCCTACTCCCCGGGGCCCTATCCTTCCCACTCCCTCTGGTTCCTTCCAGGCGTGGCTTCATGCGAAGCTATGGAAAATCTTCTGAAAGAGCCTCAAAACGAGCGTTTCGCTTCCAAATTCAAAATCGTCCTCTGCGCCGGAAAAACGGTAGGAAACGGGATAGAAGCAAAAAAGCCCGTAATGGAAGCCGCAGGCTCCGACCCCGAAAAGACCTGCACCATAACCCTTTCCTGCGGGAAACTGACTACAGGCGTCACTGTCCCCTTCTGGTCGGCAGTTTTTATGCTTCGCAGCCTGAAAAGCCCGGAGACCTACTTTCAGACGGCCTTTAGGGCTCAAAGCCCCTGGGGCAAAGATGGCAAAATCCTCAAGGAAAGGTGCTTCATCTTCGATTTCTCCCCGATAAGGGTCCTCAAAGAGACCGCAGCCTATGTCGAGAGCCGCAGGAGCCGCGGAGACGAAAAGGAAGACACGCCCGAAAGAAAGCTCCGCAGCTTCTTGGAATTTTTGCCCATCTTCTCTTCAGACCTTTCATCCTTCGCCCTTTCCAAGATGAGCGCTAAAGACGTCCTGGACTTCATCGCCCTAAGAGAAACGGGGTCGCTTTTGGCCAAAAAGTGGAAGGACGGACGGCTTGTAAACGTCACAGACGATGTCCTAGAACGCCTTTTAAAGGACGAGGCCCTCATGGAAGCGCTGTCCAAAGTCCCAGCCTACAGGAAGATCAAACCCGAGGCGGAAAAAGCCCTCGCTTCAAGCCGGGAGGCTGAAAAACTGGAGGCAAACAAGGGGACGGCGGGAGAAAAGCAGGCAAAAGCGAAGAAGACTGAGAGGAAAAAGGCCAGGGAGGAAATACGGGACAGGGTATTTCACCTCTTGGTGCGCATCCCCGTGTTCATGTACCTGACAGACGATCGGGAAAAGTGCGTCATTGACGTCATACGCTCCATCGAGCCAAAGCTCTTTGAAGAGGTCACAGGGATAAACGTGGACGACTTCAACGAGTGCATAAACGTAGGCCTTTTGAATGCCGGCCTCATGAACGAGGCCGTATGGGCCTTCAGGGACTTTGAAGGCAAAAGCCTCGAATACTCCGGCATAGACAGACACAAGGGCGAAAAGAAGGGCGGATGGAATGAAGTGCGGGTCTAATGCCGCGCGCTTCTGGCCGCACCGAACCCGCCTAAAAAACGCACAGGCGCCGTTCCATGTCATTCCGCCTTTGGAGGCCGGGCTCTAGGGCTGGCTTCTGTTAATCGGAAGCTTTTTCGGCAAGGCTTTCCTTCCGGAACTTTTTCCGGTTTCAGAGGGCTGCAGGCAGGAGCGCCCTTTCTCATCTGGGCATTTTAAACCCACGCAAGCCGCCCCCTTCCCGGGAGTGGGCGGTTTTGGAAGGTCGGTTTGAAAAGCGGCGGGGCGGGAGGGAGTTCCAGAGGAAATGCCGCCTGCGACGGGGGCCGGTTGCGTGCGGAGGGGCCTCCGTTCTTCCGCTTCCTTTGCCGTGCCTTCCTTCGACTGCGGGGATGAAGGGCACTCCTGGAAAATCCGCTTCCGCTTTTTACGCGCCTTTAGGGAGCCGGCTCCGGCGCCTGCGCCCTTGCCAAGGGCCCCTTTGTAGCCTTCCTCCCGCTCCTCCTTTCCTTTTTCTGACTCTTCTATTTCCCCGTCGTCTTCGTATGAAAGGGGAAGCTGCTCCCCGTTTGCGCACTTGTACAGGGGGCTCTGGGAATCTATCTCGTACCCTTTAAGTTCGCACCCGTGGGTGGTCCTGGCCACCTGGTACCCCCATGATTCCATGAGCCGGATCAGTTTTTTATTTCCCAGTTTTGCCAGGGGGTTATGCGTTTTTGAAAGGATGAGCATAATCTGGCTTATTTTTACCACCCTCCTGCCCCTTGCGGGTTTTAAAAGCTCCCCCAGCACCCCCTTGTCGGTTTCGTCTCTCAGCCATTCTTTTCTGGCAGGGTAGTCTTCCCAGACAAATTCTTCCACAGGCTCCGCCCTCAGGCACTCGCAAATCCAGCGCGCGCAGTCTTTGAGGAGCTCAGGATCGGAAGTGTCTATCCTCCTTGAACCGTCAAAACGCCTCCTAAACTCTATTACCCTGAGCTTGCGTGTCAGGCCCGTATCCGACATGTCTTCAAACACCGGCAGATAGTTTGTGAGTGCCATGGTGTTGTAGGGGATTGAAAAGCGCAGCGCCTCCCTGGCGTTTTTCACGTCGCTGCTCTTGTCGTCTTTGCTTATAAAGTTTTTCGTCCCTTCGTTTGAAAGCACGCTCTTGTTTCCCAGCTCGTGCATTATTCCCAGGTACCCCTCCCTGGCCTGCCCCAGGGCGAATCTGGGCCTGTCTTTGGAAAGAAGATCCTTGCTTGGAAGGGCCACGTGCTCCTTCCCCAGAGTCTTGGAAATGATTTCGGCGAGGGTGGATTTTCCGTTGCTCCCCCTGCCTACGCATATTAAAAACTGCTCATTTTGCCTGTCTCCAAGGAGGCTGGATCTAACAAAATCCCTGAGGAGCAGCTGTTCGGGGGAAATATTGATGTCGGGATAGGGAGGCAGGACGGAATCGAGGAACTTCTTAAATGGCCCCGAGCACTCCTCCTCGGTATAGTCGAAAGCCAGGGGATCTACCAGCCAGTTCCCGGCGCTGAGGGGCTTAAACCCCGAAGAAGCGCAAAAGGCTCCGTTTTTAAATATTGCCTTGCCGGGCTCCCTTTTTACAAGGCCTTCATCGGAAAGGATGTGGACGGGGAAGTTTACGGAAGCCCCCCGCAGCATCGCCTGCTGAAGCTCAGCGGAGTATTCGGGGTTCCTGCACAGATCCGTCCTTCTGTCGAGGTAGGCGTCCCTGGAGCACTTCTGGGCTATGCCGCAGTTTTCGCCTTCCAATGGGCGGAGGAGGTAGAGGGAATTTACCTCCCCTGCGGCCGTCTCCCGGTCCTTACGAAATTCCCTGCTCAGTTTCCTCCCTATTTCTTCATAGGCTTCGGCCTTTGCAGTTCCTGGCTTTTTGAGGCTCCCCCGCTCCCCGCCAGCCCCGCAGCTTTCGAAGGAGCGCTTTTGCAGGCCGATTCAAAGCACGCTTCAAGCTCCTTTTCCGGCAGCGTGCTCCCTTCCGTCATAATCTGGAAAAGCTGCCTCGCTTTTCGCTCGTCCCCTCCGGCCATGTCCAGGCACTTATGGGCGATCTTGTAAGCGCTGTTGTTCCTGTTGCCCACGCCGACGAGGTCCAGGTCCGGAGTGCAGGAAAAGGAGGCGGGGATGTGGGGGAGCCTCTCAGGATCCAGGGGATCTCCGCCATTTTCATACACCCAGTTTTCCGGATCGTCGCACTCGAACCCTTCGAAGAACATCCTTGCCCCGTCTTTGACGGCTAGGTCAACGTGGGCGAAAGAAGAATCTATGAGAGAAGACATATAAGAAATCATCTTTCGGGTAACGCTCAAGTACTGAGCCAAATCCTTGATTTCTTCCTTTAGGACCACAAAGACGTGCGCTCCCCGGTGTTGGGAAGCGTAGGCGAAGACTTTGTAGGGGAAGGAATCGAAAATGTTTTCTATCCAAGCCCTCCACTCCGAGGAGGAGAGGGACGCGTTGTGATCTGCCAGATCGATGTCGAACTGGAGGACCCCCGCGCTTTCAAAGTTTTCCTGCCTTCTTATTCCGCCTTTGAAACGAATCCCCGTCTGGGCCACCCCGAACTTCCCTAGGGCGTAGAGGGCGAGGTTGCGGCAGGTAAGTGCGACAGAGCGGTCAAAGTTGGAAATTGCGCCGTTTTTCTTATTGTTGCTTTTTTGGCGCGCGATATATAATAGAGGCATAACCTCTCCTTTCAGGAGGTTTGTTGGGGCTCCCTTCGGGGAGCCGTTCTGTTTTTTTACAGTATATAACATTCGCCCGCTTGGGCACAGGCAGAATCCCAAAAAAGCAGCTCCCTTCCCCAAATCAAAAATCCCCCCGGCTCCAACCCTTTTCCAAAGCGATAAGAAGAAGGGGAGGACGCTAGGCTGGGATATAAAAAAGCAGCGTGGGAGATAGGATGCAAAAACGTCTTCGCCCTCACTCTTTCTAAGGCTTATCCCTTGTTTGGAAAGGCAAATGATAGGAAGAACAGAAACGGGGACGTAAAAAATCAAATACGAAAAAAACACACCCCTCCCCACTTTAACGCGGAAGCAAAGGCCAATCCCTATCCTTGTGGGGGTAAATGGGGATGGGAAAAACGGCGCAACTTTTTTTCGTATCAAGCTGCCTTTTCTTCCGGTTTCTCCTTTTTCATCCTTACTCCCCCTAGGCGCCTCCCTCGTTCCTTCCCTATCTTCCGCCCTATCTTTTCCGCCTTTCAGGGGAGCCTTTCGGGGCATTTAACCCTCCTCCTGCCCTTCCCCCTTTCCGAGCTCCTTCCACACTTCCTTCATGTCTTCAGGCAGAAGCGCCGTGCCTCCGCGGGGAACGTCCAGCCCGGTAGGGGTGCAGACAATGGGCAGGGTTCGAAGTTGCGAAACGAAGGCGCCCGAAGCGGCTTCGATGGAAAGCGCCCTATCTTCGGGGACCATTTTCGGGTTGAACCGCCAGCTCCCGTCCCTCTTTTCGATCAGGGGCCCGCTCTCTTCGAGCCAAGAGGCCAGTATCCCGTTCGTGACCGATTCCACGGGGAGCCTCACTTCGTCATCCAGGGCCTTCAGGACCTCCCCCACCTCCTCCTTCTCGAGATCCAGAAGGCGGGTAGGGAAAAGGTAAACCTTGTCCGCGTGGGGCCTTATAAGGGCCGCGGAAGCGAAGCGGGAAAGATGCAAAATTTCGTACACCCTGAGAAAGTTCTCTTCAAAATCCGTGAGGCCCGCGTCATATACCCCAGCCACGCCGGCCTTCCCCGTATAGTAGACTTCCATTTTTCCTCCTTGCCTTTTAGCTTCCCATAATACTTTGGGCTGCCCCCGCCGCCTTTCTGCCGAAAGGTTCCGTTTTCTCCTAAATGGGGGAAGCTACAAAAAAAGGGCGGAGTCGGAGCGCCGCCCTTTAGGATTCAAAGCAAAATCAGATGGAGATGATTCCGACGCAGGTCAGAATTATGGATATGATGCCCGCGCACCATACCAGCGCCATTACTATCCACTCCCAAGGGCCTATGCGGTGGCCGTTCTTGCGGGCGGCAGGGACGTAGAAGAAGAAGCCTATGGCGATGCCTATGCATAAAAGCAGCAGATCCTGCCAGCCGGCGACAAAGACTGCGAACACTTCAAAAGCGGTACAGACTACGCCCACTATAAATTGCCAGGCTTCCTTGCGCTGGACCGAAAGTACCATTTGGTAGATTCCGGCGAACATGTAGGTTATGAGCACGGCGACGGTGCACATCTGCGAAGCGAAAGTATAAGCCTCGGAAAGGAAGGGGAGGCAGAGGATGAAAATGGTCTGGAGGATGGTGGCGATGAGGAGGGAAGTGATGTAGGAGTCCTTCTTCTTCTTTCCGGGCTTGCCCCAGAAGGGCGCTATGGTCTTTTCAGAGTTTGCCATAAGGGCGGTGGTCTCTGCAGGAAGGATGGTCCAGGAAAGCCAGCAGGCCAGAATGGAAATAATGATGCCTATGGTCAGGATCCAGTAAGCCCAGGCGCCAACCGTATTGGCCATGACGGCCGAGAGCACGGTGCCGTCGGTGCCGTTGTTGGACCAGTTTGCGATGACCCCCTGGGGGAAGACGGCGTAAGGAAGGATCGAGCACCAGACGTAGACTATGGCCAAAATCAAAAGCCCCCAGAGGGTGGCGTTGCCGGCGGCCTTGTTGGATTTTGCCCTCTTGGAGAGGACGGCCGCGCCTTCAATTCCGACAAATACGAACATTATGTTGACGATCGATCCCTGCATCTGGGTCCACACCCCGCTGGGCTGCACCCCGTGCGAGACGTTGGCGGCAAGGTTTCCCCAGAAGTCCTGGGTAAATACCCCGGCCTTGACCGTGCACACCAGCACAATCATGGCGATCACAATCGGAATCAGCTTGCAAATGGTGCCTATGGTGTTGATAAGGGTGGCCCCCTTCATGCCTGCCATAACTATGAACGTCAGGCACCAAAGGACGCACGCGGCTACGATGACGCTGGGCCAGTTGCTTCCGTTTCCGAACACCGGCCAGAAAGAGCCCACAATCGCCATAAGGAGGGTGGCGAAGGCCACGTTTCCGATCCACGCCGAGAGCCAGTAGCCCCAGCCGGAGATGAAGCCGCCCAGCCATCCGCATCCGGCCTTCCCGTAGCTGAAGATGCCCGCGTCAAGATCCGGCCTCTTCCTAAGGAGGTTGTTCAGGGTGAGGACCAGCGCCACCACCCCGACGAGGCAGATGACCCACGACCAAATCATAGGGCCGGCAGCCGAGGCTTGGGCTAACTGTCCGGGGAGATTGAAAATACCTGCACCTATACAGGCGCTTACCACAAGGCCGATTAGGGCTATTACGCCCAATTTCTTTGGTGCGCCCTGTGCAACACCTTGTTGATCGTCCATGATCACAGCTTTCCAAGAGATAATCACCTCAGGCCGGAATCTCACACTGTGCCAAGACGATCATCTCAAGTTAGAAACTTAAATACAGGCCACAATGCCGTATGATACCGTGAGAATTTTAGATCAAAAGTCGATAAACTTAAAATTTTCTAAAACTTTCATTTAGTTCAAAAACAGGAACCAGTTTTTGACATGGAAGTAAAGCCTGGGGATCCGATTGAAGATGTCCCCGTCGCCCGCGTTGACGAAGCAGGCAAAGAAATGGAAGAGGATGGAATAAAGAAGGGCTGAAAAAAGAAGGAGCCTTACAAGGTAGCCCCATTGGGCATAGCGGGGGTTGGAAGCGGTAAGGGAAAGCAGGGAGAGGGCGGAAAAGGCAAAGAGTATGGCCAGGGGGGTTCCAAAGTCGCAGACGTAGTGCTGCATGAGGCCCGCCAAATAAGAATCGGCCAGAACCACCAAAAGGATCCAAAAGAGGGTAAAGCCCATAAAGGAAATGAGGCCCCTCCGGGCCGAATAAGTGCCGTAGCCTCCGTCTTTAAGGATTGAAACCGTGTCGGCCTTCCTGTGCTTCGAATAGATCCAGGGTATTAAAAACACGAAGAAGAAGGCCGGGGAGAGGGCGGGAAAAAGGCCCCCTATCCAAGGCCCCTCCCACTGCCAGACTTGAAGGCCGGGAAGGGGCTCGAAAACGAAGGGGAAGGCCGCCTGGAGGCTCGCCGGCTCGAAAAGGTAGTAGTAAAAGAGGGAAAGCGTCCCCATCTTAGGCCATTTTTCCCTCTTTGCATCGTAAACCGTCAGCTGGTAAGTGTTGCCGAAAGCGAAGGGGGAGCCGAACCTGGCGTGGTTGTAAACCAAAAGGAGGGAAAAGACTATAACGTAAGGGAGGCAGAGGAGGATGGAAGGAAGGATGGAGCTCTTGCTGAAAAGCGACCTGTCCTTAAATACGCTCTTCCAAAATACGGCCACGACGAGAATTGAAGCTATTTCAAATTGGGGCCTCGAGCCCAAGTTGCAGGCCATGCAAAGGGATCCGAAAAAGATCCACCAGGAATTGATGTGCGCTTTCCCGTTTTTCTTCCTTTTTGACATCTCCCAGCACCACAGCCCAAAGAAGGTGAAAAAGAGGGAGCAGGTAATAGGGACGGCGTAGGTATTGGCCTGGAAGACTTCAAAAAAGAGCCCGCACCCTATGGCGAAAATCCATATTACAAGAAGGCAGCCGCCGGGGCTGCGCTCCTTCAAATGGGACTTTGCGGCCTTGAAGACCAAGAGGGTGAGGGAAAGGATGTCTAAAAGAACGAGCAAAAGGACTGCGGCAGGGGTAGGGAGGCTCCTGCCCCCGGAGATTAGAGAAAAGGGCACAAAGAGCAGCAGGGCGGGAATGACGCCAAAGTAGCAGTAGTACTTCCCATGATAGAAAGCGCAGTCCCAAAAAATGGGGGGATTTCCGGAAATTTTGATCCTCTCCGCAGGCTCATAAGGGTTCTTGAGGGCAAGGAGGTGGGGATTTACGGGAACGTCCAGCCATGTCCTGCCGTGCAGGAGGGATTTGGCAAGCAAGTCGTAAAGTTCATATGGGGCGCCCCCGGCATCCCCCACATAGATTTTCCTGGCTTCAAAAAGGTACCAAATGCCCAAGTAGAAAAGCATCAAAAGCAGGGTGGAAAGGATTACAAGAGACGTTTGAAAAAGGGAGCGCAGATCCAAGTCCAACCTGTAGAGCGGCGAAGAAGGGCCAAGGAAGACGGCCAGGATTATGAAAAGGATCATAAAAAGAATCCGCAATGGGCTCGCGTCAAAAGGCACCCTGGGATTTATGACGGCTCCATAAAAAATAAAAGGCCTGCCCCAATGGGTCCTAACCTGGATTTGAATATGCCTGTAAGATCCGGACGTGTTTATATAGAGGGAAGTGGGGCAGGAGGGGTTTAAAAGCTGCCAATAATTGGAAGTGTGGGGCTCGGCGGAACCGGGAAGGAAGCTTGCCACCCTAAACTGCATGCCCGGAGAATCCTGCAGATCCGGATTCGCCGTCAGGCGCACGAACTTTATAGGGCTTTTGGATTGCAAATCAATGGTCACTTGCGAGCTCGCCGCATTTCTTCCCGCAGCCCCGCTGTCCTTCTTCGAATCCATAACAAGACCCTGGGTGTTGGAAGGCGAAAGGGCTTCAAAGGCAGGGGAGGAGGAGAGGCTTTCCCAAAAGGGAAGGTTGAAGATAAAGATTTCCAAGAAGGCCGCCAAAGCAAGGCAAAAAACCAAGAACTTCCACCTGCGCTTCGCAAAGGCTTTCCATCCAAGCCCTATATTGAAATCCATGTCCAGCCTTCTCTTGGAACGGGGCAAGGGGGGCTGTGTTTTTTTTGCCTTCAGGGTTGAAATCAAAGCCATGCGTCTTCCCAGTGAAATGTCATCGAGTATACATTTTATTAGCTTTACAGACTTTCTCCTTTTCATTCGCGCTTAAATCCCATGAATTAAAATAAGTCATGCCGGCCTCAAAATGGCAGCAGCAATTGAAAGACAGCAAAAAGGAGAGGAAAATGGCCACTCATACCTTTGACAAATCCTCATTTGAAAAGGCAATCGCCGAAAAGGGAGTAGTGCTGGTAGATTTTTGGGCTCCCTGGTGCCCGCCCTGCCGCGCTTTCGGCCCGATTTACGAAAAGGCTTCGGAAGACCACCCCGATTTTATCTTTGGGAAGGTTAATGTGGACAACCACCAGGATCTTGCGGCCCAATTCTCCGTCCACGCCATCCCCACCCTTATGATGGTGAAGGACGGAAAAGTGGTTTACAAAGAGGCGGGAGCCCTTAACGCCGAACAGCTCGAAGCTAAGATTAAGGAAGCGACTAAGTAAGAGGAAGGGGAAGGAAGGCGATGGCGGACCACAGGGGCCAAAGGGGATCTCTTTTCAAGCCTAAAACGTTTGCCATCGCCCTTTCCGTAATAGCGCTCGTCTGCCTTTTGGGCTGGGCGGGCTTTGCCATGGACAGGGCTTACTCTAAAAACAAATCCTTTTCTTCCGCTTTCGTGCCCGCCCCCTCCCAGGCCGAGGAAGGCTCCTATGTCACCGAAGGGGCGGGGGGGGCCGATCCGGGGACTTCCTATGTAAAAGTCGTTATCAACGGGCAGTCCAGATTTGTATTTGGGATGCACTTTACGGATGTGAAGTCCGTGCTCCAGGAAGGGGACATCATGCTTGAACAAGGCGACAGCGTCTCCCCCTCCCTTTCTTCTCCGGTCAATGAGAATACGGTGATTACCATAGACAGCCCCAATTCGCAAATCAGCACCCAAGATACCCCTATAGCCTATAACGTCATTACCAAAAACGATCCAAGCATGCAGGTGGGAACCGAGAAGGTTTCAGTTAAGGGCAAAGCCGGCGTCATGCAGACCACAAAGCTGGTGAGGCGCACCGGATCCAAGGTCACTTTTTCAAACACCATAGTTTCTTTTGTTAAAACGGCCCCTACAAATGAAGTGATCCTGATAGGGACAAAACCCGTAGCCTCCCCGTCTCCCGCTTCCCCCTCTTCTTCATCCGCATCTTCCTCCGCAGGCTCCTCGGCTTCATCATCTTCTTCTCAACCTCCTTCCTCTCCTTCCTCCTCCTCGTCCTCTTCCTCCCCATCCGCATCCTCTTCTTCCATAGGCACCACCCAAGCTGTTGGAAATCCGCAGAAAATTGCCCAGCAGATGCTTGAAGAGCACGGATGGGGCGCGGAACAGTTCACGTGCCTTGTAGAGTTATGGCAAAAAGAGTCCGGATGGAATGTGACAGCCGAAAACCCCTCCGGGGCGTACGGGATTCCCCAGGCGCTGCCTGGGAGCAAAATGGGGCCCGGGTGGCAGACAAGCGCCACAGTGCAGATTTCCTGGGGCCTGGAGTACATTGCCACCCGCTACGGCACCCCCTGCGGGGCCTGGGCCCACGAAGTGGCCGACAACTGGTACTAAAACCTAGATAAAACTGAATTCCTAAGAGCCCGCAGCAAAGCTTTCTATTGTTTTTTATCTGGAGACGCGGCTTGTTTCTGCACCGAAGTTGGAGAAGAAGCGGTAGAAGGCTTGTTATCTTTAACATTTCCCTGATTGGAAGGGCCGTTCTGCCTGGATGCATTGAAGCCTGAGGAAGGAGAAGCCGAAGAAGTTGAATTGTAGGATCCTCCCAGCCCCTGCTGCGCTTCCTTTTGTTGCTGCTTTAAGCTTTCCAACTTTTGCTGCTCATATTGCTGGGCGCTGGCAGTAACTTTTTCCATGGCCTCCTGCAAAGAGGCTTGGGCCGTAGCCATCTGGGAAGCCGTAGAAGAGCTGTCTTGCTCCACGCTTCTAGCATCCGTCAGGGATTTTTGGAGCGCCGTAATGGTGCCCGGATCTGCTACTGCCCCATTATTCTGGGCTAAAGCCTGCTGGGCCGCGGTTATAACCTGAGAAAGGGAGGATTTGGCCTTTTGTAGGGCGGCGGCCGCCTGCGAAGTTTTAAGCGCCTGGATATCGGACTGGGTCCTTGAAACTAGAGAATTTATCTGTTGTACGGCCTGGTTCATAGCCTGGGCGTTGGAACTGAGAAGCGCGGCCGAGGCGGAGACCGGGCAGGAAACCGCCACTGGAAGGGTGGTGTCGATATCGGACTGCAGGGCGGAAACGAGGCTGCTTCCGCTCTGGGAATAGACCATAGAGTCCAATTCGGCTTGGGCGCTGGCTATTACTTGCCTGGCGCTGTCGGAAGCGTTGTTAAGCTGGGTCTGGATCTGCTGGCACGTTTCCAAGGCCCTTTGCCTTCTGTTTGCGCTCCACCACCACCATCCCCCAAAGCCAAGGCAGATCAGCACGGCCAAGATTATTATCAGGGCTATCCAGCCCCCCTTGCCTTTTTTTCCGCTTTTTTCCTTCTTCTTTTTCTTTTTTGGAGGCTCGTAGGCGGCTTCTTGCCCGTACACGCTTGGAATATTGGGAGGGGGGGTGAAGGATTCCTGGGTCGAAGAGGGGAAAACGTCGGAAAAGTCATAGGTTCCGGTTCTAGGATCATCATAGGAGAAGTCGTTGTCGTAATCTACGTAGCCAAAGTCTTCCGGGGTGGCTTTCGTTTCAGCCTTTCCATAGTCGTCTTCGTCCCGTACGGGCCCCAAATACATGGTGGTCTCAGCAGGATTTTCAGCGTCCCTAGACGATGGGGGGGAAATTACTTGGGTTTCCTCAGCGTCTGCGCCGTGCTTTGTAGGAATCATTCCCACCCTTGTTGGCGCCTCGTCTCCCGAAGCGCGCGAAGGGGGCATTAGGCGTGTGTCTTCCACAGGTGGGATTACCTGGGTTTCTTCCCCGCCTCTGGAAGGAAGGGGAACTTTAGTTTTATCGGGCTGGCGGCCGTTTGGCGAAGCGGGGGGGATTACCTGGGTTT
Organism: Aeriscardovia sp.; assembly: GCA_017537945.1. Taxonomy (GTDB): domain Bacteria; phylum Actinomycetota; class Actinomycetes; order Actinomycetales; family Bifidobacteriaceae; genus RGIG1476. The sequence goes on along the minus strand of JAFYJT010000022.1, from coordinate 150 downwards.
CTTCAGCCTTGTCGGATTTGGAGGAGTCTGGGGGTATTGGGGAAATTACTTGGGTTTCCTCAGCGTCTGCGCCGTGCTTTGTAGGAATCATTCCCACCCTTGTTGGCGCCTCGTCTCCCGAAGCGCGCGAAGGGGGCATTAGGCGTGTGT
>JAFYJT010000021.1 GCA_017537945.1 Aeriscardovia sp. | reverse complement strand
TCTTTTTTATCCTTCAGCTCCTCAATATGCCCCAGGTTCTGGAGGAGGGAGGGAAGGAGCGAAAGGTGGACCCTCTCTTCATCCCATAGGAAAGCCGTGGCTTCTTTCCCCTCCTCCCCTCGCTCTTTTTCTCCCTCCGGCTCCACGCGCCCCACTTTTACTTTTTTCTGCTTCATAACGGAAGAAAGCTGGGAGAAGAGCTCTTTCCACTGATAGGCCCTTTGGTAGGAAAGGAAAAATTGCGAGCATTTTTTCCTGAGGCTTTTCCCCTCCGTTTCAAAAAGGAAGTAGAAAAGGTTTAAGGCCGAGAGGAAGTCGGAATCTGGATCCTGAAACATTTTCTGCATCCTCTTGGCCTTCTCGGGTTCCTCAGCCGATTCGCGAAAGATGTCGTTTACGCTGAAAAAAGAAACTATCGCCAAGACTTGGGCCAGGATTTTAGGACCGTACTTTTCGGCTTCCACCACCATTCTCGCCAGCCTGACGTCTATAGGAAGCTCCGCCATAAGGTATCCGGTTTGCGTGAGCCTTATTTCCCCCTTCTCGACGCGCACCGCCCCCAAATCCTCAAGTTCGTTTAAGGCCGAGAGGAAGTCTTTCATGTTGGGCTTGTCTAAAAACATGAAGCCCTCTATTTCCTCCACGCTCCGGGCAACGCCCGAAAAAAGCATGTGCAATACCACTTGGCACAGATCCGTCCTCAAAATTTCCGGCTCGCTGTAGCGCGGGCGGGCGAGGTAGTCTTCTTCGGAGTATAGCCTTATCGCGATCCCTTCGCTCTCCCTTCCGCATCTTCCGGCCCTCTGATCGCACCTGTCTTGGGAAATTTCTTCCACGGGGAGCCGTTGTATGTGGCTGGATCTCGAATAGCGGCTCACCCTGGCCGTCCCCGGATCCACGCAGTATTTAATGCCCGGAATAGTGAGGGAGGTTTCTGCAATATTGGTGGCTATAACGACCCTGCGCTTGGAGTGGGGGGCAAAAACGCGCTTCTGATCGGCGGTCCCCAATCTTGCAAAGAGGGGCAGAACTTCGATTTGATCCCCGTGCCGCGCGGAGAGCGCCCCTTCCAGGGCGTCGGCAAACTCTTGGATCTCTTTCTGACCGGAAGCGAAAACGAGGATGTCCCCCCTAGGATCAAAAGCGATTTCTTCAAGGACCGCCCGGACCACCTGCTGCGCTGGATCCAGGCTATCGGAGGCAAAGGCCCCCGTCTCGCACAAGGCCTCGGGGCTCCCGTAAGGCTCGTAAAGGATCTCTACCGGATAGGTTTTTCCTTCGACGCTTATAACGGGAACCTCCCGGCCGAGCGCGTCTTCAAAAAAGGATTTGAATTTTTCGGAATCTATCGTGGCGCTGGTGACTATGAGCTTAAGATCGGGCCTCTTTTTCAAAATTTTTGCCATAAAGCCCAAAAGGAAGTCGATATTGAGGCTCCTTTCGTGGGCTTCGTCTATTACTACGGCCCCGTACCAGCTGAGCATGGGGTCCCTTCGGATTTCGGAAAGTAGGATGCCGTCGGTGACAACCTTCAGTTTCGTTTTAGGGCCCAGCTTTTCTTCAAACCTTACTTGGTACCCCACTTCCTCCCCCAGGCTTACCCCTATTTCTTTAGCCACCCTCGCGGCCGTTTCCCTTGCCGCCACCCTCCTGGGCTGGGTATGGACGATCTGGCCCTTCCCCTCGGCGCCGATTTCCAGGAGCATTTTGGGGAGCTGCGTGGTCTTTCCGCTCCCCGTCTGGCCTGAAAGAATGGAGACTTGATGGGACAAAACGGCGCTTTTTATAAGGTCTTTGGCCCGGGAAACGGGAAGATCCGGGTAGGAAAACTCTACCTGCAAACTTCTATCACCCTGTAGCCCTTGCTGCTCTTTATTTTTCGTGCTTTCCATCCTTCTTCTTTCATCCAGCCCATGAGCGAATCGGATCCCAGGTGCCTGTTTACTACAAGGTATGCCTTTCCCCCCTTTTTAAGGCGCGTAATCGAGGCGGCCAAAAGCGAGCGCATGGGGCCCTTCCCTATCCTTACAGGAGGGTTGGAGTAAATAAAATCAAAATCCGGGGCCTTTTCCCCCTCCTCCACCACCCTTATATTCTTCAATCCCAGCCTTTGGGCGTTTTTCCTGCACAGCTCTTTCGCCCTTTGGTTCACTTCCAAGGCCCAAATTTCGCAGGAGGGGCTTTTGAGGGCCAGGTCCAAACTTATCGCCCCCCATCCGCATCCCAGATCCAAAACTCGTGACGCCGGCGGGGGATTTGGGACGGATTTAAGCAGGACGGCCGTCCCCCTATCCATGCCGGAAGCCGAGAAGACCCCCGCATCCGTCAGGACAAGCCTTTCTTTGCCCCCCAAATTAACGCGAATTTCCCTTTCTTTGCTTTCGCAGGAAGGGTTTTTTTCAAAATACTGGCTAGACAAACTTTCTTTTTCTCTTTTTTGCCCGCAAAGGGCGGGTCCGGTTGGTAGTATTATGTAAATAATTTACAACATTTTTAAATGCGAGAGGGGCCCATGTACAATTCAAAGATTCGATCTACGAAACTGGCCATCGTAGGGGCGGGCGCCGTAGGATCCACCTTGGCCTTTGCAGCGGCCCAGAAAGGCGTGGCCGGCTCCATAGTTCTGGAGGACATTGATCTCAAGCGGGCCAAGGCGGAAGCCGCCGATATCCAGCACGGGCTGGCCTTCCTGCCTAAAGTGGACATAGACGCCTCGGACGACGTGGAAATATGCCGCGGCGCCGATGTTGTCGTAATTACGGCCGGGGCCCATCAGAAGCCGGGGCAGAGCCGCCTTGATCTTGCAAAGTCGACGGTCTCGATGATGAGGTCCATAGTGCCCCCCCTCGTCAAGGCCGCCCCGGAGGCGATATACCTCCTTATCACCAACCCCGTGGACATCATCACTTACGCCGCCCTTAAACTTAGCGGCCTGGACGAAAGGCAGGTGTTCGGCTCCGGGACCAACCTCGATTCCGCCCGGCTCCGCTTCCTTATCTCCAAGCAGACGGGGGTGGACGTAAAAGACGTAAACGCCTACGTGGCAGGGGAGCACGGGGACAGCGAAGTGGCGCTTTGGAGCAGCGCCTCTATAGGGGGGGTCCCGCTCCTCGATTGGACCCCCCTCCCCGGGTTCGAGCCCCTGACAGAAGACGTCAGATCCAAGATTCATTCGGAAACCAAAAATGCGGCCTACTCTGTAATAGAAGGCAAGGGGGTTACCAATTACGCCATCGCGCTGTCGGCGGTGACGATTCTCGAAGCCATATTCAAAGACGAAAACAGGGTGCTCCCCGTTTCATCCCTTATCAAAGACTTCCATGGAATTTCCGGCATCTGCATGTCGGTGCCGAGCGTAATAAACAAAAACGGCGTAGCCGCCCAGCTCCCCACCCCCCTGGACGCTTCGGAAAAAGCCGGGTTGGAAGCCAGCGCATCCTTAATCCGGGGCTATGTTTCCCAGCTGGAACTTTAATTGCCGCTTCCCCGCGCGCACGCTAAAGCCATAATCGTAGGCGAGCACAGCGTGCTTTACGGATCGGGAGCCATAGCCGTCCCCCTGCGGGGGCTCGAAGTGGAAGTGAGCTGCTCCCCGACGCTTTTTGAAAGCTCGATAAACACGGAGGGATTTTGCGGAAGGCTCAGGGACCTGCCCAAGAACTTTGCGGGCATTTCCCTTTTGACGGATCGCATGCTGGGCGCCCACTGCGTAAACCTTCATTTTAAAAGCTCCATACCCCAGGGCGCGGGCCTTGGATCCTCTGCGGCCAGCAGCCTTGCCTTGGCCCGCTCCTTAAACGCGTCTTTAAATTTGGGGCTGGAAGAAAAAGAAATTATGGCCCTCTGTTCTGAGGCCGAAGACGCGGTGCACGGAAAAGCGAGCGGGCTGGACTTGTCTGCCTGCGCCAGCGGGCTTCCCGTTTTCTTTTCCAAAGGGGCATCTTCTCCCCTCCCCCCCTTAAAGGCCTTCCTCCTTGTGGCCTACAGCGGGGAGCCTGGAAAAACCAAGAACGCCATTGAGAAGGCCGCTTTGGCGCCGGGGAGGGAAGAAGTTATGGAAAATCTTTGCGGGGCGTGCAGGGAAGCCAAAATGAATTGGGGGGATGCGGAAAAAGTGGGAAGCGCCATGGGAAGGGCCCACGGGCTTCTAAGGGATCTGGGGCTTTCCACCCCAAGGCTGGAAGAAATAGTGGAAAAGTGCATGGACATGGGAGCCCTTGGGGCCAAGCTTACGGGCTCCGGCTTGGGCGGCTGCGCCATAGCCCTCTTCAAAGACGGTTTTGATGCAAAAAGGGCCCAAAGGGGTCTCTCTGATTTTCCTTCCTGGGTGGAGGAAGTCTGATGGCTTCAATAGCTTTGTCTCACACCAACCTGGCCCTTGTAAAGTACTGGGGGAAGGAAGACGAAGGACTCAGGCTCCCTTCCGCCCCGAGCCTCTCTTTAACCCTTGAGGCCTTCTATACCCGAACGCGCCTCCGCATTTCAAAAGAGAACCGTTTTTTCCTCAACGGAAAAGAAGGGGGAGGAAAAGATGCCGAAAGGGTCTTTTCCTACCTTTCATCCCTTTTGGCCTTTTTCCGCCTCCCCCCTTCGAAGTTTGTTGTAGAATCTGAGAACTTCGTTCCCAAAAGTTCCGGCTTTGCAAGCTCTTCTTCCGCCTTTTGCGCCCTCGCTGCCGCCTTTGCGGAAGAAATGGGGCTTTCCCTTACCAAAAGGGAGCTTTCCATTGCCGCAAGGATGGGATCCGGCTCTGCCTGCCGTTCCGTTTTTGGAGGGCTTGTCCTGTGGAAAGAGGGAAAGACGGGCGGGGAGAGTTTTGCCGTCCCCATAAAAGAAGCGCCATCCATGGACATCTGCGCCCTCTACCTTTCCTTGGAAGGCGGCGAAAAGGAGGTTTCCTCCACGGAAGGCATGAGGATCTCAAGATCCTCCCCCTTCTTTCAAATATGGAGGGAAGAGTGCAGGAAGGCGTGCGCGGAAATACAGGAAGCGCTAAAGGCCGGCTCTTTCGAGAGGGTGGGGGAAATGGCTGAAAGGAATGCCTGCCAAATGCACGCCCTCACCCTCTCCTGCGGTTTTTCCTACATTTCAGAAAAATCACTCCGCGCGCTCCGCCTGGCCCAGTCTATGAGGAAGGAAGGGATCCCCTGCTACTGGACGTGCGATGCGGGAAGCAATGCCGCGTTCCTGTGCAGGAAAAAAGACATGGCCCTTGTGGAGGGGAAGGCAAAAGAAGCCTTCGGAAGCGGCCTTGTCTGCTTCCCTTCGGGTCCGGGCCCGGGCGTGAAGGTGAAGCGTGAAGTTTGAGGCGCCGGGCAAGCTTTACCTCTGCGGGGAATACGCGGTCTTGAAGCCCGGAGCCTTCGCTTTGGTGGCCCCTACAAAAAGGAAGCTTTGGGTAAACGTCGCGGAGGCGGAAAAAAGCTCTTTATCTTCCTCGCTCTTCCCGCCTGTCCCCTTTTTCTGGAATGGGGGGGAATTTTTTTCGCCCGTAAATCCAGAAAGCTGCCTTCCGCTTTTTGCTATAAGGCTTGTTGAAGGGTTCTGCAGGGAAAAAACAGGCCTGCGCCTTGGGTTGCAAATCGAAATCGGAAGCGATCTGGAAGAAGGGGGGAGGAAGCTGGGCCTCGGATCTTCCGCCGCTTTGGTCTGCGCCTTGTCCCGGGCCATCTGCTCCTCCTACAAGGTAAGGCTTTTAGACCAAGAAGCGTTAAAGCTGGCGCTCCTCGTCCATTTTTCCTGGCAGCGCTCGGGATCCGGGGGGGACGTAGCCGCCTCTTTAATGGGCCCCGTCTTTTATTCTTCTTTCGATCAAAGCTGGCTCATGAGGCATCTTTCATTTGAAGCCGTGTTTGAAAAGTGGCCCGGGCTTTTTGCAGAAAAGCTCCATTTGCCCCCCCTCTCTTCTTTGGCCTTGTGGACCGGGATTCCGGCTCGCACTTCCTCCCTCATTCGGGGCGTAAGGCCCTCCCTAAAGTTTGTCTGCAGATCCAACAGGCTGTGCCTCTTGGCCAGGGAGGAAGCGGAAAAGGGGAACGGCAGGGGCGTGGCCAGGGCTATAGGGTTGTCAAGGTATAATTTGGAATCATTTAGCAAGTCTAACCAAATCCCCCTGGAAAGCAGAGGCGTAAGGAGGGCCATCAGGATTGCAGACGCTCTCAGGGTCTGCGCCAAAACTTCCGGGGCCGGAGGGGGCGACTGCGTCCTAGGCATCGGAAGCAAAGAGGAGTGCTCCAGGCTCTACAAAGGCTGGAAAGAAGCCGGATTTAGGGTGTTGGACGATATTCTGAACCTGAAAGAGGAAAATGGATGAGGAAGCTCTGCGCCAGGATATAGCGGCCAGAAAGAGGGACCACATAGCCTTGGCGCGCCACAGCAATAGGCCAAAAAGAAACGACTTTGACAGGATCTTCCTAGTGAGGCCCGCCCTGCCCGAAACCACTTCAAATCCTGCAAACACCGAATGCGACTTTTTCGGGTTCCGCATACAGGCGCCTTTCTTTATAAATGCCATGACGGGGGGGATAAAGGAGGGGGACTCTATAAACCAAAGCCTTTGCAGGGCCAGTGAAAGAAACGGGATCCCTATGGCCTTCGGATCGGCCAGCTTCGTCGAGCTCAACCCCGGATCTTTAAAGGGGTTCGTAGAGGCAAGGGAACTTACCAGCCAGCCGGTGCTTGTAAACGTCAACGCCAACACCGATTCCGGAATCGTTAAGCTCCTTGTAAAATCTTTGGACCCTATAGCCCTCCAAATCCATGTCAACGCCGTCCAGGAGCTGGTAATGCCGGAGGGCGGCAAAGACTGGAGGTGGAAGGAAAAAATAGGGAAAATCCAAGAGGCCGCCGGAATCCCAGTAATAGTCAAAGAAGTGGGCTTCGGGTTTGACGTAAAGTCCATAAAGGAGCTGGCCGAAATGGGGGTGGGGGCCGTGGACGTGTCCGGGAAGGGGGGCACAAACTTTTGCGACATAGAGAACAGCAGGAGGGGCAAGGGGGACTTCTCCTACCTTTCCGAATGCGGATTTTCTACCGTCCAGTCCCTTTTCAACGCCCGTTTCGCCAGGCAGCTTCTCTCTATCCCCGAGGGGGATCCGGTTCCAATGCCGGACGTGATTTCTTCAGGGGGCATCCGCAACCCCCTCGACGTCCTAAAGTCTCTGGCCCTGGGGGCTAAATGGGTAGGCGTTTCGGGGGAGTTTCTCTCCACCCTCTTAGAAAGCGGCGAAGAAGCGCTTGCGGAAGAAATCTGTGAGTGGAAAGAGCAGCTTTCCGGCCTCATTTCCCTCTATGGCCAGCCCTCTGCCTCTTCGTGCCAGCAGATACCATGGATTTGCGACGTGGAACTGGAGTCGTACGCCAAACAGATGGCCAGGCTGGTAAGCCCCGGGGAGGTTTGATGCGATGCCCGTTTTGCCAGTTCCCCTGCACTAAAGTTGTAGACACGAGGGACAACGACAAAGGAACTTCTGTGAGGCGCAGGCGGGTATGCCAGCGCTGCAGAAGGAAATTTACCACGGTGGAGTCCACCCAGCTCCTCGTTTGCAAAAAGAACGGATGCTTCGAGCCTTTTAACGAAGGGAAAATAGCCAACGGCCTCATTAAGGCCTGCAAGGGGCGCCCGGTGGCCTACAAGGAGGTTTTGCGCATCGCTCAGGAAGTGGGGGACCGCATCCGATCCACCGGGACTGGGCAAATTTCCAGCAGGGACATAGGCTTGGCCGTTTTAGAGCCCCTAAAAAGGCTGGATGGGGTCGCCTATCTTAGGTTTGCAAGCGTATATGAAAACTTCGATTCCCCGGAAGATTTTAAAAGGGCGGCCATAGAGCTGAAAAACGCTAAATAAAGGAAGGCCCTCCGCCCTTTACTATTACAAGTTTTTGAGTGGGCCGGGTCATGGCCACATAAAGCCTGCTGGCTTCAAGGCGCCTGCCTTCCCCTTGGCCGCCCCCCGGATCGGCGGGATCGATGAGGACCACCGCATCGTACTCTATCCCCTTTATGTCCTCTATGCTCCGGACGGCAATCTGGCTTTTCCACCCCCCCTGGAAAAGCCTTTCGGATTCCTTTTCTCCAAACTCACTTTCCAAAGCTTGGCGCACCTTTTCGGCCATTTCTTTTTCGGAGCCCTTCTCCGTTATAAGGGCTACCGTTCCCCGGGTGGAATGCACAAACTCTTTCGCGCACTCCACAAGCTTTTTTACCGCTTCCTCTTCGGGATTGGCGCACTCAATTTCCTCCAGCGAATCTTTTACGCTCCTTATGGCCTTGATGCCCCCTGAAGTCAAACCTTCTTTTTCCGCAAATTTTGCCGCCTTTTCGGCCACTTCTTTGGGATTTCTATAGTCGATTTCGAGCGGGAAAAGCGTCCAGCCCTTGTCAAATACCGCCGAAAGCCTCTTTTTCCAGCTCCGCGTTCCGGCAAGGGAAGTGGTCTGGGCTATGTCGCCGACTATGGTGAAGGAGCGCGACAGGGACCTTTTTTTCAACATCCTCCACTGCATAGGGGTAAGCTCCTGGGCCTCGTCCACTATGATGTGTCCGAACTGCCATTTTCGATCCTCTGCCGCCCGTTCCGGCAGTGATTTCTGTTCTGAAGGGGCAAGGGAGGAGAGGAGGTAGGAAGCGGGCACCAGGCTGGAAGAAACGCCGAACAAATCCATAGTGGATTTTGCAAATTCTTCCTCCTCCCCCCGGCTCCCCGCTTTTTTCGACACCTGGTCCTCTCCCAAAAGATCGATGGCGACGTCAAGGAGGGGGATGTCGCCTTCGCTCACCTTTCCTTTTTCCCTCATCAGGCTGCCGACTTCTTCGCTATTCATCCATGGGGCCAGGGCCTTCAATTTGGCCGGCTTGGAAAACAAGTCGTCTAAAAGCCAGCGGGATGAAAGGGGGAGCCAGCAGAGGTTGAGGGCGTAACGTACGTGCGAATTTTCACGTATGCGCATCTTGAGAAATTTGGCGTCTTCTCCGGACAGAATTGCATCGCTCTGCCTCTCGTATTTGGAGAAGAGGAGGGAGCACATGGAATCCAAAAAAACGCGCCTGCCCACTTCATAGGGTCCGGCGCCCTTGGCCATTTCCTGGGCCCGCTCTATTTCTTCCCTTTTTATCTTCAGTTCCACGCCGTTTATGAAGATATCGGGGATTTCTTTGGGGATCCTTATGCACCTTTTGATGGCGGACTTCAATACGTGCACCATGCGCAGGTCGCCTTTTACTTTGGATGCCAGGGGCGAGTCGGTGTAATTTACTTTAACGCCCGGGAGCATCTCCCCCATAGTCCGAATGAGAATGTCGCTTTCCCCTAGGCAGGGGAGGACGTCGTCTATGTAATGCACGAAGGCCTGGGAAGGGCCGACGATCAAAACCCCGCTGTTTTGAAGTTTTTCCCTGTAAGTGTAGAGGAGGTAGGCGGCCCTGTGGAGCGCCACGGCGCTCTTCCCCGTCCCCGGCGCCCCCTGCACCACCACTGTGGAATCAAGGGGCATCCTTATAATCTTGTCCTGCTCGCGCTGAATGGTGGAGACGATGTCCCCCATCTTCCCCGTCCGCCCCTCTTCAAGGGAGGCTAAAAGCGCGGCCTCCCCGCTTAAAAGCCCTTCTTTCAGCTCCTTTTCCGACTCTGCGGGATTAAGATCCAAAAGTTCGTCTTCAAGCTTGGTCACTTTTCTGTTTTCAGTGGTGATGTGGCGCCTGAGCCTTACGCCCATGTTGTCCAGGAATGTGGCTTCGTAAAACGGGCTTGCCGCCTTGGTCCTCCAATCCAGAAGGAGGGGATCCTGGCCTTCCAAAAGCCCCATGCGGCCTATGTACCTTTCTCCTCCCCCCTCCATGGCCAATTTTCCAAAAACCAGCCTGTACTCTCCGGCCCTGAGCAGCGAAAGCCTGTCTTCATACATGGCTGCAAAGGAATCCCTTTCAGTCATGGAGGTCAGGTTTAAGTCTTTTTGAGTCCTTGTGGAGTCCAGCCTCTCTTTGACGAGCTTTTTTACCTCGTCGAAGCGGCCGTATATGCGATCGACCTTTTTCTGTTCCAACTCGTAAGGGTCCGAGCTGCCCGCCCCTTTGTTTGTCATGATTTATTAGAATGCCTCTTAACGTCACCGGATTCTGGAAGTAAATTATGGAACGAAACTTCACGCATCAGCCAGTAATGCTAGACAAATGCCTAGAAATTTTAGATCGCGCTTTGGACACCCCCCTCTTCGCGGTGGACTGCACTTTAGGCCTCGGAGGCCACAGCCGGGCCTTCCTTCAAAAGTTCCCCTCCCTGTTTTTGGTGGGAATCGACAAAGACGAAGAGGCGCTAAAAATAGCCGAAAAAAAAGTGGGGGGAAGCGGGCGGGCCGCGCTTGTGCACGATTCGTTTGCCAACCTTGCATCCATAGTCTCCTCTTTTGGGAAAAGCCCCGACTTCATCTTCGCGGACCTCGGGCTTTCCAGCCTTCAAATAGACAAGCCCGAAAGGGGATTCAGCTATATGGCTTCCGGAAAGCTGGATATGCGCATGGACAAATCTTCCCCCCTTTCTGCAAAGGAAGTAATAAATTCGTGGGATCAAAAGGAACTGGAGAGGGTATTTAAGTCGTGCCAGGAGCCTAGAAGCCGCTTTCTGGCCGGAAAAATAGCGGAAGAGAGAAAAAAGGGGGAAATTGCCACCACCGGCAGGCTGGCCGAAATTTTAGACGCCAACACCCCTTTCAAAGAGAGGCTGCAGACAAAGAAGAGGGTGTTTCAGGCCGTGAGGATGGAAGTGAACGGGGAAAAAGCGGCTTTGGAAAGCCTCTTGGATGCGGCTTTGGCCGTTTCCCACCCGGGCTCAGTGATTATGGTCGAATCCTACCACTCCGGAGAAGACAGAATTGTAAAGAATTTCTTCTCCGCCGGAATTTGCCCCAAAGTGCCTCCGAAGTTTCCAATAGAACCCGAACCCTACTTTGAAGATTTGACCGGGGGGGCCTTAAAGGCCGGAGGGGAGGAGACGGAAAAAAATTCCCGCTCCCACTCCGTGCGGCTCAGGGCGGTAAAGGTGCTCAGCGCTTCGGAGAGGGTTAAAAATCTGAGATTATAATCATAGGAGTTTAAGCAAAAGGGTGAGAGGATGAACAGGCTGACGGATATCTCCTACCTACGTCTGACTATCGGATACATAGTGCATACTTTTGGAGCCGTATGCGATAAGCCCTTCGCCTCATGCGTCACTTTTACTTCCATCGCCACCAAGCCTGAAGAAGTCACCCAGGGCTCCCTCTTCGTCCCCGCCTCCCCCCTCTCCGGGGACGAAGAGCTCTTGAAGGCCCAGGATATGGGCGCCTACGGGGTGGGGCTGAAAAAAAGCGAAGAAAAGGCTGAAAGATCCCTCGACATCCCCATCATCTATATGGACGATTGGCGGGAAAACCTCGGGCTTATAGCTTCCTTCCTCATGGGGGATCCCTCCCTTAAAATGGCGATGTTCGCCTGTTTTGGCATGGACGCCAAGGACGTGGCCCCCGTTTTGGCGTCCCTCCTCCATATCCTCGGCAACCCCGTATGCCTGGTGGATTTTGAAAATTCCTCTATTCTCGACAGGCCCTTGGACCTCCCCTACCCCGTGAATGCCGTAGACCTGCAGAAAGTGGAGGCCCAGGCAGTGGAGGAAGGGGCGAGCGCCATGGTAATTTCCGCCAACCCTTCCACCCTCTCGCGCCTCGCCCTTACGGGGACCCATATAGACGTATGCACGGGCAGCAGGGTCTTGAACCTCGTTTCAAAGCCCGGCAGCCCCCGCGCCCTCCAGCCCCAGGAAGAGCCCCTATACGGATCCGTCTTCGACACTTCCACCCGGATCGTGGCCCATACGCGCGATCCTTTGGAAGTCCTGGACAAGGACGTGTTCAACCAGCTGATAGACGTAGTCCCAATGGGGAAGGCGTCCGTAAGGACGGCAATTTCAATGGCCCTGTCGGCGGGAATTACCACGGCCTCAATAAGGAAGGCCGTAAGCATATCGGAAGAATTCCAGAGGTCTTTAGCGGATCCGGAGAAGGAAAAAAACGGCCCCGAGGAGAGCCATGATAAAAGCAAGTCTTGAGGAAGTAGCAAGAGAGTCGGGAGGAAGGCTGGAAGGCGGAAGGGGAGGCGTGGAGATTGAAAGCGTATCGATTTCCACGCTGCATCCGGCGGATCTTTTTGTGGCCGTCAATGGGGAAAAGACCGACGGGGCGCTCTTTATAGGGGAAGCCTTCAAAAAGGGGTTCAAGGCCGCCCTCACCCACGCTTTCGACCCTTCCTGCCCCCTGCCGCAAATCGTCGTGAAAGACTCCGTGGAGGCGCTTTCCTCTTTGGCCAAGGCCAATTTGGAAAAACGGCGCGAAAAGCCGGGGTTTACGGAAATCGCCCTAACGGGGTCGGTGGGAAAGACTACGACCAAAGACATCCTCTTCCAGCTTTTCTCCCCCTTCGCCCCCACTGTCGCCAACACCGGATCCTTCAATAACGAGCTGGGGCTCCCTTTAACCTGCCTTAAAGTAAAAAGCGGCACAAGCTTCCTTATAGCGGAGATGGGGGCCAATAAGATCGGGGACATAGCCCGCCTCTTTTCCATAGCGCCCTGCGACGTGGCTTTGGAGCTCAGGGTGGGATTCGCCCATGAGGGGGAGTTCGGCTCCCGGCAGAACATCTTCAGGGCCAAAAGCGAGCTTGTCCAGAAATTGAAGCCTTGGGACACGGCCGTTTTGAATGCCCAGGACAGGCGGGTGCGCGAAATGGCCGCGCTCACGAAGGCGAAAGTGCGCTACTTTTCCCTGGAATTTGAACCCGGGACGGAGGCGTGCGCAAAAAACCTCGAACTTGACGAGCTGGGGAGGCCCAATTTCGATCTCTTCCTGGAGGGGAAGGACGCGGGGCCGGTATCGCTCCCCCTTTTGGGAGAGCACAGCGCCTCCAACGCCCTTGCGGCCGCAGCCTGCGCAAAAATATGCGGAATGCCCGACGATCAAGTGCGCCTGGGGCTTTCTTCGCTTTCGGGGGTAAGCCCCCACAGGCTTAACCTTTTTGAAAGCGAATCCTTCGGAAAGAAGTGCCTCGTTTTGGACGACACTTTTAACGCCAACCCCGACTCCATGCTCAACTGCATAAAAGTCGCGCAAAGGATCGCGGCGGCCGGGAGCAGGAAAACCGTGTTCGTCCTCTCCCCCATGCTGGAACTGGGAAAGAAGGGGGAAGAATACCACAGGGAGGTGGGGAGGGCCGTAAGGGAGTGCTGCGGATCCCTGGTAGTAGTCTGCCAGGACGAGTCGGAAGATCGCCTGGCCAAGGCCTACATGGAGGAAGTTCCGGGGGCCAGGCTGGTCAGAAGCCTTCCGGAGGCGAAGGAGGAAGCGGGAAAGAAGGCCCGGGAGGCCAAAGAAGCGCTCGTAGTCCTTAAAGGCTCGCACGCCTTCCACCTCGACTCTTTGTCCCAGGACCTCGAAAAGGGGATTTAAGTGGAAGCCTACATAATAGCGTTCGTCTGCTCCCTGGCGGCCTCTTTCGGACTGACCCCCGCCGTGATAGCCCTTGTAAACAAGCTGCATTACGGGCAGTACATAAGGCAGGACGGCCCTCAGAGCCACCAGGTGAAAAGGGGGACTCCTACCCTTGGAGGGGTGGCCATAATACTTTCCATCCTCATTGGCTGGGGGGCGGCCGCAATTTTCCGGTACGCCGCCCACAGGACGGTCCCCACCCCTTCGGCCCTCCTGGCGCTTTTTTGCCTCGTAGGCTTCGGGCTTATAGGCTTTACCGACGACTTTCTAAAAGTAAAAAAGAAGAGGAACCTGGGGCTCACAATCCATGCAAAGCTCATCCTCCAAGTCCTTGTAGCTTCAGGATACGCCGTGCTCTCCTTGCTTTTTCCAAGAAAAGCCCCCGTCAGGGTGGGGCGCACTTCCATTTCGTGGATTGCAGATTCCTCCATCAACTTGGCCTTTGCCGGAAACGTCCTGGGGATAATTCTGTTCGTAATTTGGGTGAATTTCCTTATGGCCGCCTGGACGAACGCCATAAATTTGACGGACGGCCTCGACGGCCTGGCGGCCGGCTCCGGGATTTGGGCATTCATAGGCTTTGCCATCATAGCCTTTTGGGAAAGCTACCACTTGGTAGGCTCTTCCGCCCAGGGCTTTCGCTACGTGGCATCCGATCCCCAGGATCTTGTGATAATAGCCCTCTCATGCGTGGCCGCGCTCATGGGATTTTTGTGGTACAACGTCCATCCGGCGGAAATCTTTATGGGGGACACCGGCTCTTTAGCTTTGGGGGGCCTTTTTGCGGCTATGTCTGTAAGCCTGCACGTAGAAATCCTGGCCGTAATAATGGGGGGGCTGTTCGTTATGGAAACCCTGTCGGACGTGATACAGATAACGGCCTTCCACTTGTTCCATAAGAGGGTTTTCAAGATGGCCCCCCTCCACCACCACTTCGAATTAAAGGACTGGCCCGAAACCCGCGTAGTAACCAGATTCTGGATGATAGAGTGCGGATACGTCATAATCTCCATAATCATCTTCTATTCCGACTGGCTCATTAAAAGCGGGCAACTTCACTAAGAAGGAGGAAAAATGGCAATTATAGGAAGAAGCGAATTTCTGAGCACCGTCCTGGTGGCAGGTCTCGGAGTTTCCGGTTTGGCGGTAAAGGAGCTGCTGGAAAAAGAAGGGGTCAAATGCGAAACTTTCGACGAGAAAGGGGGAGGGGATTTTTCCAGCCCCAGCCAAGTGGACTGGAGAAACATAACGGCCGCCGTAGTCTCGCCCGGATTTTCTCCGGATTCGGCCCTAATGAAGGCTATAGAAGACAACCACGTCCCCATTATGAGCGAAGTGGAATTTGCGTGGAAAACGCGGCCCCGCGACGAAAAGGGGCGCTCTCTGCCTTGGATAGGCGTTACGGGCACCAACGGCAAGACGACGACGGTAAAAATGATAACCAAGATTTTCGAAGAGTCCGGCTTTTGCGTAGCGGAGGGGGGGAATACCGGCTTTCCTTTGACCCGGGCCTGCCGGAAGCCCGGGGCCCAGGTAGTAGTGGCCGAACTTTCCAGCAGCCAGCTACACTTTACCCATTCTTTGGCCCTAGAAGTGGCCGTCTGGACCAACTTTGCCCAGGACCACCTGGATTGGCACAGATCCATTGAGGAATACCGCGCCGACAAGGCGAAGGTGTTCGAGAATGCGAAAAGGGCGGTGGTCTACAACGCCTCCGATCCGATTACGGCCGGAGCGGCAAAGAGCGCAAACGTGAATATGGGATGCGTGGAAGTAGGCTTTCTGAATGGGAAGCCGGCCCCGGCACAGGTAGGGGTAGAAGACGGATGGCTCTTTGACAATGCCTTTGCCTACGGAAGGATTTGCAGGGAAGGCTCCCTTTCGGGCCTGAAGCTTTCAGGAAAAATCCCGCAGCACAGGCTTGAAGACGCCCTGGCCGCCTGCGCGGCAACTTTGGCTATGGGTATAAAGCCTGAAGGGGTAGCGGTTGGGCTTTCCAAATTTAAGCCTGAAGCCCACAGGATGGAGAATGCTGAAGAAGTGCCTAAAGACGGGGGGAGAGTGGAATTTATAGATGACTCGAAGGCCACAAATCCGTCCGCGGCACTGGCGGCCGTAAGCTCCCTGGAGGGGAGGGGGATAATCTGGATCGTAGGCGGGGAGGCCAAAAATTGCGATATGGGCCCCCTCCTCAAAGAAGCGGGAAAAAAGGTGAGGGAGGCCGTCCTGATAGGAAAAGACAGGGAGGAATTTAAAAAAGCGCTCATGGAGGCCAAAGTCCCTTTCAAGGAAGTAAAGGAAGAGGAAGGGGCGGCCGCCATGAAAAAGGCGGTGGATTTGGCCTTTGAAGAGGCGCGCCCGGGGGAAGTGGTCCTATTGGCCCCGGCGTGCGCTTCCCGGGATCAGTTCCGCGACATGGCGGATCGCGGGGAGAAGTTCAAGGAATTTGCCCGGGGCCTCAAGAGAGAACTGCAGGCATGAAGGACAAGCTCTCCGTAGTTTTGGCAGGGGCGGGTACTGCAGGCCATATAAATACGCTTATTTCCATAGCCGAACAGATAAAAATCCTTTCCCCTGACACCAGGATCACAGTCGTAGGTGCCAAGGGGGGGATGGAAGAGACTCTAGTGCCCGACAGCGGCCTAACTTTAAAGACCATTCCCAAGCTCGCCTTCCCCCGCTCCCTTTCCCCTTCGGCCGCCCTCTTTCCTGCAAAGTGGGCCAAGGAAGTAAAGGACGCGGAAAAGATTCTGCGCGCGGTGGATGCGGACTGCGTGGCGGGAGTGGGAGGATACGTTTCGGCGCCCTGCTACAGGGCCGCCAAAAAGCTGAAAATTCCAATCGCCATCCACGAGCAGAACGCCATGGCGGGCATAGCCAACAAATTGGGGGCAAGGTGGGCCGACTACATAGGCACCGCTTACGAGGGCGCGAAGCTAAAGCCCGGGCGCGCAAAAACCATTGAAAAGGTGGGGCTCCCGTTAAAAGCCGAAGTCATGGATGCGGCCCGGTCCAGAAGGGAAGATCCGGAAGAAGCCCGGAAGGAGGCAATAGAGGCCCTGGGGCTAAAGCCTAAGCTTCCCGTACTCCTCGTGACGGGCGGCTCTCTGGGGGCCTTGAGCATTAACAAGGCCGTGGCCGGCGCATCCAGGGAGCTTTTGCAGGTCTGCCAGGTGGTGCACGTGTGCGGGAGGGGGAAAAGCGAAGTGGTGTCCGAACTTGTTACAAAGCTCGCCGGCAAAGATGCCGTAGGGGAGCTCCTCCCTTCGCAGGAAGGGCAGTACTTCGCCCAGGACGGCAACTACAGGATTGTCGACTACTTCCCCCACATGTCTTTGCTGTATAAAGCCGCCTCCCTTGCCATATGCCGTTCCGGAGCCGGAACGGTGAACGAGATGGAAGC
>JAFYJT010000020.1 GCA_017537945.1 Aeriscardovia sp. | reverse complement strand
TTTGCCGATTTGGACGGTGTTGTGCCTTTCAATCACGTGCACCCCTAAAGACTGGGCCACTTGGACGGTGTTGTCCGTACAGTTGTCGGCAACCAGCCAAATGTCCACCAGATCCTGGGGGTAGTCGTTCTTTCTGATTGAATTTATGAGCTGCCCTATGACTTCCCCTTCGTTCCGCGCGGAAATTAGGATGGCGTACCTTTTGTCCTTGGGGGCGGGGGGGAAGACTATGGGCTTGACGAACAGCCCCATTACCAGGTAAAAGACTTCGTAAACCACCATGGCCCCCCCCACCAACGCAAGGACCCAGTCGAGGAAAGTCAAAATGGGCATTTCACTCCTTGTCTTCCCAATGGGTCCTGGGAGAGTCCTTTTTTAAATTCTCCAACCCTTCCTTCCCTTCTTCCTTATCCTTTTTTACCATCGCCACGGTCCTGCTGGAATCCAGCTCCTCGTCAGGCTTGTATGCTTCGTAGGCCAGCCCCGCGTCCCTGAGCTGCTCTTGGATGGAAGAAGCCCTGCGGGTAGAGCCTTTCGCTTTTCTCGGAAAGCGGGACGAAAACGGGGAGAATTTCCTTTTTAAGGCTTCTGCGGCCCTGGCCATTTTCGATTTTTTGTTCGGTTCGGGATCGGAGAGGAGGGGGGAGTCCACCAGGGAAGTCCGCATGAAGTAGGCGTTGAAGACAACTTCCAAACTGGCCGTTATGGGAATTGCCAGAAAAGATCCCAGGACGCCGAAAACTTCCCCGAAGACAAATACTGCTATAAGCCCTATGGCCGGGTGCACCGACATCGTCCTCTGCTGTATTTTGGGGGCCAGGATCATATTTTCCACCTGCTGGTAAACGAAGATGTACAAGGCCAAAAACAGCGCCCACTTGAAGCCTTGGTCCGCCCACGCTATAGCGAGGGGGAGGATCGATCCTATAAAGGCCCCTACCATGGGGATGAATTGGGAAATCAAAGCGTAGCTTAGGCAGAGGGGGAGCCAGTAGGGCACGCGCATTATAAGCATGTAGGTAGCCATGCACACGCTGGAAATTGCCGCCAAAATAATGCGCGATGACAGAAAGCTTGATACCTGGCTCTGCACCACGGTCCAAACTATGAGGAAGTTCTTCTGGCTGGCGGGCTTTAGGCACGAGCAGATGCTCCTCTGCATTTTGGGGCCCGAAGCGAGGATGTAGTAGGTGACGAAGACGATAATCATAAAGGAAACGGCAAAATGGCTCACCGCCCCTGCCACGCTCGCCGCCGTGGAAGCGAAGTGCCCTATCCAAGAAGTTTGCACCCGATTCAGCACGAAGGATCCCAGGTTATTGATTTGGGGGAGCTTGAAGGAGGTGCGGGAGCCTATGTATGAGCGCAGATCCCGGTAGAACTTTGGTATGGCTTCGATTAGGTCGGTGGCTTGCGTGATAAAGAGCCTTCCAAAAATCCAGACGAACCCCCCTGCCAGAAGGATAGCGCAAAGCCATACGCAAAAAGCGGCCAGGGGCCTCTTCCACCCGTGCCTGATAAGCCATCTTACGGCCGGCTCCATGGCCAGGCTGAGGAACAGGCACAGCACAAGGTCGCACGCTATCCCCCTCACGCTCCCCCAGATTTTCCAGATAAAGACTGCTAGGAAGGCGAAAGCCATCGTCATAACCAGCGCCCTGGGAAGCCAGGGAGGGGCGTGGCGCGCATCGCTTTTAGGCATGCTCTCGCCCAGATTTATGCGCCTGTCAACTTCGGGGGCCTGGGCCCGCTTTTCCTTCTTTTTCGGCTTTTCTCCCTGCACCATAACTTAAAAATATCGGAAGGGGCCTTAAATATCCCTTTGACCCCATTTAACTTATCATATAAGTATGTTATCGGTGTCAGTGATAATCCCCGCGTGGAACGAGGAAGAGAGAATAGCCGAATGCCTCACGTGCGCCACGCGCCAGACCGTAGCCGCCAAGGAGATACTGGTCGTAAACAACAATTCCACGGACAACACCGAAAAAATAGTCAGAAAATTCATAGCGCAAAATCCGAGCTGCAACGTAAAAATACTGAACCAATCCGAGAGGCAGGGGCTGATTCCCACCCGCGACTTCGGCTTCGCCCACGCCTCCGGGGACATCCTCGGAAGGATTGACGCCGACTGCATGATGGACCCACACTGGGTGGAAGTAGTGACTTCCTCCTTTGCCCACGACAAATCCGTAATGGGCCTGACCGGGCCCGTCACTTACTACGACATGCCCGCCAGGATGGTGAGCCTGGTGGGGGACAACCAGATACGCAAAAGGGTGTACAAGGCCGACGGGGGCAGGGTGCTCCTGTTTGGCTCCAACATGGCCCTCAGGGCCAAGGCGTGGAGACTCATAAAGGGGGAAGTGTGCGAAGACTTGGGGGATGAAATCCACGAAGACATCGACATTTCCCTCCACCTTATAGCCAACGGCCTGAAGACCGCCTACAACCCCAAAATGATCGTAGGCATGAGCGCTAGGCGGATGGGCGACTCCAGGACGGATTTCCTTACCTACATGCGCCGCTTTAAAAACACTTTCGAAGCCCACCCGGGGCACCTTCGCACCACGAGGCCCGAATACGTCTTTACGTCCATCTACCCTATAATGCACCTCTGGTACCCGGCCTACAGGCAGCAGCTGGAAAAAAAGAGGGTGAACCCGGCCAAACAGGTGTGGCTTAAAAAACAGATGAAGCTTGCGAGAAGGAAGCAGCTCGAATCCTGCTCCTCGTACGAGCGCAGGGAAAGGAAAAACGGCTAGGGGCGCTCCTTCCAAGCCCCTACGTCAATCCTCTTTGGTCCTTCCTGCCAGGCCTGCCAGGCTGAAGAGATGATGTCCTGCAGGCTTTTTTCGCTCCTCCAGCCCATGACGCGGCCTATAAGCTCGGCGTTGCCTATAAGCATGGGAGGATCCCCTGGGCGCCTCCCCTCCACCTTTTCCTCGAACTTTATCCCCGTGATCCCCTTTATCGCTTCTATGATTTCCCTTACGGACGTGCCCCTGCCGGTCCCCACGTTGAAGGCCGAATACTTTTTCTCCCCTTCGCTTTCAAGGTAACAAAGCGCGCTCACGTGCGCCCTGGCCAGATCTTCTACATGGATATAGTCCCTTACGCAGGTGCCGTCGGGAGTAGGGTAGTCGTCTCCGAAAATTACGGGGGCTTTGAACTCCGAAAGGCGCTGGAAAACTATTGGGATAAGGTTCAAGGCGGAAGGATCTGCCAAGTCGGGGCCGGCGCAGCCTGCCACGTTGAAGTAGCGCAGCGCGCAGAAGTTTATTTTAAAGGCCTCGGATACGGCGTTGCCCATCCACTCCCCAAAGAGCTTGGTCTGTCCGTAAGGGTTGATGGGGACCATTTCCACCCCGAACTCCGGCACTACGTCCACGGGGGGCTCCCCGTACACGGCCGCGGAGGAAGAAAAAATCATGTTCTTGACCCCGGCGTCCTTCATGGCCTCTATGACGTTCAAAAAGCCGCCGACGTTTTGCCTGTAGTAGAATATGGGCTTTTCCACGCTTTCGCCCACTTGCTTCCTGGCCGCACAGTGGATTACGGCTTTAACCCCGCATTCCTCCATGATCCTTTGCAGCCCTTCTTTGGCCCCGGAGGAGCATATGTCCATTTTGTAGAATTTTGATCCTTTAGCCCTTTTTTCGTCCCCGTAGCTTAAATCGTCCACTATCACCGTTTCTTCGCCCTCGCCCTTGAGGGATCTGACGATGTGGGAACCTATATATCCGCATCCGCCCGTTACCAGAATGCTCATGCCAACGCCTCTCTTTGTTTGATTCTCAATTCTTCGTTCCCTTTGGAGGCCAGATCCAAAAGAAAAGAGAGCTGGGAGGAGGAGAAGGGGGCCCTCTCCCCGGTCCCCTGGATCTCTACAAACTCCCCGGACTCGGTCTGCACTACGTTCATGTCCGTGGAGGCTTTTGAATCTTCCATATAGGCCAGATCCAGGATTTCGGCCCCCTCCACTATCCCTACCGACACGCCCGAAACCTGGAACTTTATAAAGTCCCTGGCCGCTTTGCCGTTCCTAAGGGCCCAGTCCGCGGCTTCCCGGAGGGCGACCCACGCGCCCGTCACGGAGGCGGTGCGTGTGCCCCCGTCGGCCTGGAGGACGTCGCAGTCTATGTACACCGCCTGCTCCCCCATAGCTTCAAAATCCACGGCGGCGCGCAGGGCCCTCCCTACAAGCCGGCTTATTTCCGTGCTCCTGGAATTTCTTCCCGCCACGCTTTCCCTGGCGTTCCTGGATCCTGTGGCGCGGGGGATCATGGCGTATTCGGCCGTGACCCACCCGAGCCCCCTGCCCGACCTCCAGGAAGGCACCCCGTCTTCCCAGGAGGCGGTGCACAGGACTTTTGTGCCCCCGCACTCTATCAGGACCGACCCCTCCGGGTTGTCCGTCCAATGCGGGTAAATCCTGCACGGCCTCAACTCGTCGAATTCCCTTCCGTCGGGCCTTTGAAAATCGGATTTTATGCTGTCCACAAGATCAGTCTATAAAATGCAAAGACAAAGCAACCTTAAAGGTTCATGTATACTTATGTAATGACGAGAAAGATCTTAATAGCTGTCTTTGAATTTCTCGTGGCCCTTTTCGCACTGGGGGGAATATCCCAGGGCTACATAGGAGGGCAATGGGAAGAATTCTGCTACTTCACCTTCCAGACCAATCTAGCGGTTGCGATCGTATTTATCTGGGAGGGGATTTCCACTTTGACCGAAGGCTACAGGCCCTGGCCGTGGCTTAAAGGCATAGTGACCTTGTGCATAATAATCACAGGGATAGTCGCAAATACCATTCTTCCGGCCCCTGATTACGCTACCGAATGGAAGGCCTTCGGCTTCATTCCCAACACCGCCCTCGTGCATATAACCGTTCCAATCATGGCTACTTTGGATTTCTTTCTTTTTGAACGACATAAGCGCTACAAATGGTGGTACCCCCTTACCTGGCCCCTTTACTCTTACTGCTGGTTCGTCGTCATCCTGGTAAGGGCGGCGATCTGGCCCCATGCCGGCGTAGCTCCCGGAAGCCACAACCCATACCCCTACTGGTTCGTAGACATCCCTAAGATCGGCTGGGGCGAGCTGGGCAAAATGGTCATTTACTTTACGATAGGGTTCCTGGTTTTAGGCTACATCCTTTACGGGCTCGACAAGGCGCTCCCGCGTTATGCCGCGATTTCCACGATTCCTAAGGAAGAAAGGCGCAGGCTTAACGAAGAAAGGAAGGGCCAAAGGGCGAAAGCCGCAGAGTAGATCCTGCCCCTTTGAAAGCTTTGCAATAATTTCTATTGCAAGGCTTTTTTTGTTTGGATGGGAAATTATGGAGTCGACGGCATTTTTGACCGACATGTACGAGTACAGCATGCTAAACGACGCGCTGTCGGACGGATCGGCGTTTAGAAGGTGCGTATTTGAAGTGTACACAAGGAGCCTGGGCCCCGGGAGGAGGTACGGGGTGTTTGCAGGCATCGGAAGGCTCCTTTCGGCCCTTAAAGACATGAGGCCCACGGGAAGGGAATTGTAATTTATGATTTCCCAAAAAATCATTTCAAAAAAAACGGCCCAGTGGCTGGAAGGCTTCCGCTTCACGGGCACCCTCCGCTCATATATGGAGGGGGACTTTTACTTCCCTTTCTCCCCGGTGATGCAGGTGGAAGGCACATATGCGGAGGGCCTGCTTTTGGAAACCCTTTCCCTTTCAATCTTGAACTACGACTCTGCCGTCGCCAGCGCCGCCTGCAGGATGAGCCATGTAAACCCCACGCGGCCGTGCTACGAAATGGGGAGCCGGAGGATGAACGAGTGGGCCGCCGTGGC
>JAFYJT010000019.1 GCA_017537945.1 Aeriscardovia sp. | reverse complement strand
TTCCCCGCTTTCTCCCCCCCTTAGCGACCAGGATGTAAGGGATCTTCTTGTCTATTTAAACTCTTTGCATGAAAAAGGCCTGACCCACCGCAATATTTCCCCTTCCGCTTTGGCCCGCGATTCTCGCGGCGACCCCTTCCTCATAGGATGGGCCGGAGGGGATGTAATCTCAAGCACTGCCCACAAAAAGATAGACATGATCCAGCTCCTGGCCCTTTTGTCCACCTTTGCGGGGGTGGAAAAGACCGTGCAGATCGCAAAGGAAGTGCTGGGGGCTTCCAACCTTGCAATGCTTTTCCCGTACGCCCAGGCCATCGTCATTCCAAAGGCCACGAGGAAAAAAGAAAAAGGGTGGAGGAGGAAAGTCTTAAAACCGCTCAAAAGCGCCCTTGAGGAAATTGCAAGGGAAGAAGACAAGATGCTCCAGACCGTGAGGCTGGCCAGGTTCAACCTCAGAAGGTTTGTCACCGTCCTTTTGGTAACGATTGCCCTAATCGTAGTTTTCACCCAGCTCAACTTCAAGCAGGTGATAAAGGCGATAGAGGGGGCCAACCCCTGGTGGTCGTTGGCCGCATGCGCCATAGGCCTTGTGGCCTGGAGCGGATCGGCTATAGCCTTCGGCGTATTTATAGACAAATCCAAAAGGAAAAAACACCACTTGGGCATACTCGGCACCCAGGCCGTGGCAAGCTTCGCTGCGGTATCCATGCCCGCCATTGCCGGCCCTATAGCGGTAAACATAACCTTCCTAAGGAAGATTGGCTACACCAACACCGAAGCTACGGCCATAGCCAGCGCCGATACGGTCACAGAGTTTTCCACCACCATCCTGATGTTTATTATTCTGGGCTTTTTCACCGGGCAGCACGTCTTCCACAACCTCATTCCCAACAAAATGATAATAATCGTCACCGTGGGCGTGCTGGCAGGGCTTGTGGCCTTGGCAATGGCGATAAAGCCCGTCAGGGAGTGGGTAATAAAAAAATGCCTCCCCGTCTTAAAGTCCTACGGATCAATGCTTGGAAAGCTCCTTTCCCACCCCTTGACCCTCCTGATTTCCATGACGGGCTCCATCATACAGAACACCACCCTGGATATGGCTTTCTGGTTTTCCCTTTTGGCTTTCGGATACCATTTGGGCTTTATAGAGACCCTCTTCCTCTTCCTCTTTGCAAACGGGGTCGGTTCGGCCGTCCCGACTCCAGGGGGGCTGGGAGCCATAGAGACGGTGCTTTCCACCACCTTTATAGGCATAGGGGTCCCAGGCGCGATAGCCGTGTCGGCGACCCTGCTTTTCCGCCTCGCCACCTATTGGCTGAGGATGGCCCTGGGGGCGCTTTATATGAAATACATGGAAAAGAAGCAGCTATTGTAATTTTTATCCGGATAGAGTTTATTATGTTTATGAAAGTCGAACTTTAAAAGTAAAGGAAGACAAATGGACAAGTACTACGGGAAAACCGAGATAACGGCCAGCGTGGCCGAAAAGACGGGCCTCTCTCGCGAGGAAGCGAAGAAGGCCGTGGACGCCTTTTTGGACACCATCCTCGAATGCGTGGAGAAGGGGACCGATGTTCGCCTGGCCGGTTACTTCAGCCTCGAAAGGGTGACAAGGGCCGCAAGAAGCGGAAGGAATCCGCAGACAGGCGAGGCTATGGAAATTCCCGCAAGGGAAGTTTTGAAGATTACCCCGGGCAAGACCCTCAAGGATGCCGTCCAGGGAAGGCAGTAGGCCCGAAAGGCCTGTGCCGGGCCTAAGGCCTGCAATTTAAAGTCCGGAGGGAAGCTAAAGGAATTTTACTCCCCCCCTGACCCCCCTCAGCCAAGTTTCCCCGCTCATCTTCCTTTTGGAGGCGGGGGTTATTTGTGTAAGCTCCAGCCATCCGTCAAGGCAGCGCACGAGGGCCTTGCCTTGGACGCAGGTTACCGATCCTGGTTCGGCGGATGGCGCAAAGCCGCACATCTCCAGCCGCTCAAATTTCACATAGGTGGACGTTTCCCCCGTTTTCGCCCGGGCCCAGGCCATGGGATTGGGGTTGCAGGCCAGGACTTTGTAAAAGACTTCCTCCTTAGGGTTTGAAAAATCTATGCGGGCCGAGTCTTTGTCTATCTTTCCTGCATATTTTAAGCCCGGCTCCTCTTCCTGAGGGGTAAGCCTTGCTTTCCCCGCTTCAACTTCTCCCAATGCCGTGGCCAGGGCTTCTTTTCCAATTTCGGCCAATTTATCAGTGAGTTCTCCGGCCGTAAGGGGGAAGGAAGGCGAATAGGGGGCCTTCAGCACCCAAGGCCCCTCGTCCAGCCCCTCGGTAAGCTTGAAGACCGTAACCCCGCAGTGGGCGTAATGGTTCAGAACGCAGGCCGCTACCGGGTTGGAACCCCGGAAGTAGGGGAGGAGGGAAAAGTGCAGGTTGTACCACCCTTTCCCGAGGAGGGATAGGACTTTAGGGGAGAGGAGGCGCCCGTAAGCTACTACTGCCCCGCATTCCACTTCCTCACTTTTTAGCTTTTCAATAAACTCCGGGTCTGAAGGGCCCCCGTCAAAAACTTCGATTCCAAGCTTTGCCGCCTTTTCCTTTACAGGGTTGGGGCTTTCCTTCCTCCCCCTCCCCCGGCGGGCGTCCGGACGGGTTAAAACCAGGCGCACTTCCTGCTTCCGGGCAACTTCCTCCAGGCATTCGGCAGCCTGAAAAGTAGATCCTGCAAAGACAATCCTCATCGGCCCTCCACTGCTTTTTACTTCTCTCCCTTAAGGGCCGGAATCGGCGCCCCCATTTCTATCAAAGCCCGCCTGATTTGCGCAGGGCTTTCAAACCTCACAGCCCTTAATCCGGCTTCCAGGCCGGCCCGCACATTTTCAGCCTTGTCGTCCACAAAGGCAGTGCGGGCCGGGTCTACTTTGAATTTTGTTATAGCGGTTTCAAAAATGTTCCTATCGGGCTTCCTTTGATGTATGTACCCCGACACCACCCTGTCTTCCATCATAAATATCACTTCGGGGAGGCGGGGGAGGGCCCTTTCAAAAAGATCGGCCGACCAGTTTGAAAGGCCGAAAACCCTGATGCCCGCTTCTTTAAGATCGCAAACGAGCTGCCTGGAGCCTGCGATCTCGCCCAAAATGGAATCCGGAAAGTGGGACAGGTACCACTCTATCATTTCTACCCATATTCCCTCCCCGTGCTCCCTTTTTATCAGTTCTACTGCCTTTTCCAAGGGCTCTCCGAGGTCAAATAGAACGTTGGCATCTTCAAAGCTGGAGGTTTCATTAAGCCGGAACTGATTGATGAGCTCAGGAGAATACCTGCTTATCAAAGCCCCATATATGTCCCACCTGACCAAAACATTGCCAAAATCGAAAATGACGTTCTGGATTTTGTCGCCAATATCATTATTTTCCACTTATTCAATTATCCACTATCTGCAATCGAAGCAATAAGGATCGATCCAAAAGTGCACGTGGAGGGGGGAAGGAGGATGGGAGAGGGAAAATAGGGCCTTTCCAAGATCTCGGGCTGAAGAGCGCGGGAGGAAGAGGACGCATAGGGAGTCTTCAGAGTTTGGCACCGCCATAGGGCCCATGACTTCCGATTCGCCGCGGGCTACTTTCAGGCGCTTTAACAGTTCTTCTACAGCCTTTTGAATTTCTTTTTCCCGGCCCCATATATTGACGGCGGTCTTAAAAGGGGGCAGACCGGCCTTCTTCCTCTCTTCCAATTCCCATTTCGGAAAATTGGAATTCCATCCTTCAAAAGAAGAAAGGAGCTCCTTTTGGCATTCCCCTATAAGGAATACTTTTTCAGAGGCAAGGCTGGCGGCCTCCATCCATAAATTTAGGACGTTGGATTCCGCATCCAGGTGAAGCGAAAAAAAGGAAAGCCATGCGTCCAGGATCGCAACTAAAGAGTAACCCCTTTGTGGAAGAGAGGAGGCCGTAGATATTTCGACATTTTTTAGCTCCTCTTCCTTCAGCAGGCCTTCCAATTCCTCCCTTATCCGTTCTGGGCCTCTTTTAAGGGCGATAAGTTCGGAGGAAGCGGCCTTAAACGAGCATTTGGGGCATCCCCACTCCGCTTCCTTTTTCCCGCACCGGGGACAAAATATGCCCCCTCCCTTCGATTTCAGGCTCCCCCCGCAGCCGCATTTCATAAAGGTTCCGCATTTGGGGCATAAAAAAAACGAAGTTTCGCTCCTTGCCGGACAAACCAGGAGGGATTTTTTGCCTTCCCTCCCGTTCTTTCTAACCTCCCTTACTAGGAGGCTCGGAAGGTGGAGGAAGCGCTCCCCCATTTCCAGTAGCCTGTCCCTGCTGAAGCACGCCGGCCTGATGGGAGGGGGGGAGGAAGGGAAAATATGGGAGGCGCTCCCTTCCTCCAGCCACTTTTCCTGCTCGACGGCGTGGCAGTAAGCCATAGAGATCCTTATCCCACCCCGGCCTTCATGCCTTATGGATAAAACGTCCCTAACGTTTGCGTAGGGGGACATGCCGTCCGTAGAGCCCGGCCCCGAGGAGTTTACATCCACCATGACGCACGGCCCCTTCAGGGGCAGGTACATGGCCCGCCTCGTTCCAAGCGCGAGGGCGCCCGGCCTGCAACAGGCAAGGAAGGACCTGTAATTTTCAGCGGCCCCCAGACCGGACCCGGCAAAAACGGGATCCAGCCCGCAATCTGAGAAGGCTTTCCCCAGCTCCTTAAAAAGGCGCTCGGACGGGAGGCAGGCGAGGAAGGAATACCCCAGCTTCTTAGAAAGCAGCCCTAAAAGCGCGAGGTCTTTAACGATTCTCCCCCTCTGTTGGGCCAAATCCCATACAAAGCTCTGATCCTTGAAGCAGGAAAGGGAGGGGGGAAGGAGGGAAAAGCCCGAGTAGAGGCGTGAAGCCTCTTCTACGAGCCTGGAAAGGGCTTCTTCGTTAAAGCGGCTCCATTTTCGATCCTTATAAGGTTCTTTTTCTACGTACTGCACCCTGGCCGGAAGGGCGAGGTTTAAAGTATTTGCGAGCCTTCCGCCGAAAAACTGCGCTATCTTCTCCAGCTCCCTTATTTCCCCTTCTTCCAGCGCCGGAAGGGGAAAGAGGGCCTTTATGGGTTTGAGATTTTGAAACTTGCTCTCTTTCAAAGGGAAAACATCAAGGATAAGGCCTTCCATGGATCGGCCTTTGACGTTTACGGCCGCCCTTTTCCCCCTTTGCGCTTCAGAGGAAAAAGGGAGGGGGACGGAATAATCCAAGGCCGGATAAGGAAAGCGGGCGGGCCTGAAGGGCAGCACTTTCGCCGCCAAAAGGGGCTCTTCCATTCACCCTAAAAGCAGGCTTCGAAGTTTGGAGGCCTTGTCCGTCCTCTCCCAAGTAAAAACTTCCTCTTCGCGTCCGAAGTGGCCGTAACAGGCGGTAGGCGAATAAATAGGCCTTAAAAGGTCGAGCTCCCTTATGATGACCCCGGGCCTGAGATCAAAAGTTTCCCTTACGGCTTCGGTTATGCGTTCGGAAGAAAGCCCCCTAGCTTCGGTGCCGAAAGTCTCTATATCGACTGCCACCGGTTCGGCCCTGCCAATGGCGTAGGCGATTTGCACTTCCGCCCTCTTCAGCGCCCCAGAGGCTACGAGGTTTTTTGCCACCCACCTGGCGGCGTAGGCTCCGGAGCGGTCGACTTTGGAGGGGTCCTTACCGGAAAAAGCCCCGCCCCCGCTTCTTCCGGCGTTTCCGTAAGCGTCGACTATAATTTTGCGGCCGGTCAGCCCCGTGTCGGCCGCGGGGCCGCCCAAAACAAAGGATCCGGAGGGGTTGAAAATGAAATTGAAATTCGACGCTTCAATGTCCCCGGCCCATTCTTCCAAAACGGGCCTTACCACTTCCGCTTTCACTTTTTCCCCAAGCTCTTTAAGGTCGGCTTCGGGGGTGTGCTGGGCGGAAATAAGGATGGTGTTAATCCTTTTTGGCTCGAATCCTTCGTAATCTACCGTGACTTGGGCCTTGCCGTCGGGCCTGAGCCAGGGAAACATCCCCCTCTTCCTCATGCTTGAAAGCTTCATTGTGAGCCGGTTTGCCAGGGTTATAGGCAAAGGCATCAGGACCTTGGTTTCGTCGCACGCGAATCCGAACACCACCCCCTGGTCTCCGGCCCCCTGTTCCTCTTCGCCCCCCGCTTTCCTCACGCTTTCGTCTATCTCCGGGCTCTGGGAGGTTATAGAGACCATTACGCCGCAGCTCTGCCAGTCAAGGCCTATGGAAGAATCGGCATACCCGACCTCCTTTACGGCGTTTCTTACTACCTTCTGCACGTCGCAGTAGCCTCTGGAATTTACCTCCCCGCACACCATGAACATCCCTTTGCAGGCCACGGTTTCTACGGCGACATGGCTGGATTTGTCCTGGGTAAGCAAATCGTCTAGGACGCTGTCGGAAATTTTGTCGCAGAGCTTGTCAGGATGCCCTTCGGTCACGGATTCGGCGCTCAAAGGATGGAGGCTATTCGTCAATATTTTCCTCCCCCTCGTCCTCGTCTATGTCGTCTTCCCCTTCTTCGTCGGATCCTAAAAGATCCTTGGCCGAAAGGGAGATGGAATCGTTTATCACTTTGGAAGGGCCGTGGGAGCTGGAATTGTCTTCGGAGCCCAGTTTTCCGTCTATAAGCCCCTCGTTTATTTCCCTGAAAGCTATGCTGAGGGGCTGTTCGTTAGTGGCGTAAGGGACCAAGGGGCCTACGTCCTTTAAAAGCCCCTCCTTGAAATGGAGGAAGTAGTCGTTTATCTGCTTCGCCCTTTTTGCCCCGAATATCAAAAGCGCGTACTTCGAATCCGCGTGGTTCATAAGTTCGTAAAGTGGGGGCTTGGTAAGGCCTTCCGGTTCGGGGGATGTGCCCAGTGTCATAAAACTGCCTTTCCGCTAATAAAGCTTTTTCATAATGTCCCAGAGGGATGAAGCGGCCTCGTCAACCTTATCGTTCACTATTACGGCGTCAAATTCGCCCTCATGGGCCATTTCCTTCCTAGCCGTTTCAAGCCTTTTGGCCTTTTGCTCCGGGCTTTCAGTGTTCCGCAGGTCCAGCCTGTATACGAGGGTATCGAAAGTCGGGGGAGAAAGAAAGATTGAAAACGCCTTAATCCCAAGTTCCTTGGCCTTTTTGGCCACGCTCCTGGCCCCTTGGATGTCAATCTCAAGCAGGGTGGGGACGTGCCTGCGGATGTGATCCAAAACCGGTTCCAGCGGGGTGCCGTAACGGGCCATTCCATGTACCACGGCCGTTTCTAAAAACAGGCCGCGCTTTTCCCGCTCCAAAAACTCTTCCTCCGACAGGAACCAGTAGTCGCGCCCATCCACTTCCCCGGGCCTAGGGGCGCGGGTAGTGGCCGAAACGCTTACCCACACTTCGGGATGCCCTTTTAAAAGCTCTTTTTCTACGCTGCCCTTTCCCGCCGCGGTGGGGCCGCTGAGAATCACCAGCGGTATCATCGGTCCGCTCTGGCCAGGGTATAGTTCCTCTTTCCCTTCCGAATTAGGACGAACCTTCCTTCAAAGTTCGAGGAAGGATCGATTGTGGCCTCCAAGTCGTCCACAATTTTTCCGTTTATTGAGATGGCCCTCGAAGAGACATCTTCCCTCGCCTGCCTCCTGCTCTTTTCAATCCCCGCCTCTACGAGAAGGTCTACGATGTTTCTTGGTTCCGCGCTTATAGAGACCGAAGGGGCGGATCCAAAGGCCTCCTGGATTTCTTCGGCGCTTAAAGAGGCCACGTCCCCTTTAAAAAGCAGGGATGAAATTTTTTCGGCCTTTTCCGCTTCGTCTTTTCCGTGCACGAAAGCCGTAACTTCGTAGGCCAGGGCCTTTTGGGCAAGCCTGAGGTTGGGCCGCTCCCTAGTCTCTTTATCGAGGTTTTCGATTTCCTCCCTGGAAAGGAAAGTGAAGTATTTGAGGTATTTGTCTACATCCCTGTCGTCGGTATTAATCCAGAACTGGTAGAAGTCGTAAGGGCTCGTCAGCTTGGGATCCAGCCATACCGCCCCCCCGGCGGACTTGCCGAATTTCGTCCCGTCGGCTTTGAGGAGGAGGGGGATGGTCAGGCCGAAGACTTCGGCTTTGGAATGCTTGTGGCGTATCAGGTCTATGCCGTCCGTCAGGTTCCCCCACTGGTCGGCCCCTCCAATTTGGAGCCTTACCCCTTCGGTTTCAAAAAGGTGGAGGAAATCTATAGCCTGCAGAATCTGGTAACTGAACTCGGTAAATGAAATCCCTCCTTCAATCCGGGAGGAAACGCTTTCCTTGCTTAGCATTGAGTTGACGGAAAAGTTTTTGCCAAAATCGCGTAGGAACTCAATCAAATTCAGCTCTGAAAGCCAGCTGTAATTGTCTACAATCCTAAATTCGGGTCCGAAAATCCTCTCCATTTGTTCGGTCAGGCTCTTTTTATTGGCCTCCACCTGTTCTACCGTCTGCAAAACCCTTTCGGTGCTTCTGCCGCTCGGATCCCCTATGGCTCCTGTGGCTCCCCCTATAAGAATCAGGGGGCGGTACCCGTACATTTGGAACCTTTTAAGAACGATAAAGGGGATAAGGTGGCCGATATGCAGGGAGGGGCCAGTAGGATCGGTTCCGCAGTAAAGGGAAAGCTTCTCTTTCTGGAGCGCCTCTTTAAGCCCCTCGGGATCGGTCTGCTGGTTTATAAGGCCTCGCCATTGCAAATCTTGCAGAATGTCCATATTTATTTACTTCCATCCTTGAGACAAGGTTTGAGCACTTCTTTGATTGCCCCTTCAAGCTTTACTTCGTAGGCGGCGAAATCGTTTGCGTCGTACATCATCAGGTTCATGGCCGACGCCCTCAAAACAGTCAGGTGGGAAGAGGCGCCCCAGGGGGAGGTTATGCCGATTTTCTTCAGAACCCCAACGCAGCTCTCCCCATATTCCTCCCTGCCAAAATCGGTATGGCTGGTCAAGATGGGCTTTAGATACGGCATGCCGGAATAAATGGAGCTTTGGATGAAGAAGTTCCGATTAAGCTTGTTCATGGCTTCCAGATCCGTATTGCCTTCCACGTTAAACACCCAGTCGACCATATTGAAGTCGGGATAGTAAATGGTATAGGACTTTACTTTGGCCCCTTCCACTTCCACTTCAAGATCAGACATGAACTTGTAGAAGTTCCGGGCGCCTTCCATAGATCTGCCGATAACCTTCCCGTATCCTGTGATATTTAAGGGGAGCACCCTATGGGCTGCCCACACGGCCGCCGCAGCAGCCCCGGCTTTGGAGCCTTCGAGGATGTAGGGGCCGATTTGAACAGGCGGATCTATGGTCTTGTCAAAGACGTAGGAAGCGAAATAGGAAATCGCGTCCCTCATCCTCTTGTCCTTTATGACTATCCCGCCCGCCGTATAAGGGACGTATCCCATCTTGTGAGGATCGACCGTAATTGAATCCACTTCTTCCAGTGCCTTTAAGGCTTCATAGTCATCCTTGGAGATGGAATTGGTCACATCCTGGAAAACCCGGTTTTCCCTAAGCTCATGCTCAAGATCGGCGTACGGGATGATGTCGTAATTGGAATCGAGAATCAGGGATCTGGCGTATCCGCCGTAAGCGCAGTCAGCATGCAGGTAAAAATTGATTTTCTTCTTTGCAAACTTCTCGCGCATGGAGCAAATCTTGTCTATGTGGTCTATTGCGCCCTCTTCAGTGGTGCCTACGACTCCTACCACCGCCAGAATCGGAATTTGCTGGGAAACAAGCTTTTCTATGGTTTTCTCCAGGGCGTCGATTTTCATCCTATAGTGATCGTCGACGGGGATCATGACCACTTGATCCATCCCTACCCCTGTGATGTCGGCGGCTTTGAGCCAGCTGTAGTGCTTGGTGGCAGGGATAATCAGTTTGCCCAGATCCTCTATTCTTTTCCCGCTTCTGGCCGAGTTCCTTTTTACCAGATCCAAGTCCACTTCGCTAAGGCTGGACATGAGATCGATTATTTTTTCGACTGGCATGTTCAAGAGCTCCCAATCGCTCTTTCCAGCCACAAGTTCAGGCTTCACTTCCTTCATTGCCAAAGGAATGCTCTTTATATTCCTGGCGTACCAAAGGGCTTCAAGGTTGGCTATGGAACCGTCTGCGCAAATGTGCCCCCAACCATTGGGAAAACTAAAGAGGATGGAAAAATCCCTTCCCACTTCCTCTTCAAGAAGGCTGGTTGCCGGAGATCCTTCGTAAGAGACGTTGTTCTCGTTCCAAAGCATTCCGAAGTAGTATCCGAGGAGGGCCGGGACGAGGGTTTCGGAATTCATATGGCCCCAATACCTGGCCGACTCCCAAGGCACCGAGCCCTTTCTCATCCTTACAGATAACTCTTCCATGACGCTTTTGAGCCTTTGTACCGTCTGCTGGAAGGCGGGGGAAGCCTGCGCGAAGGGGGTAATGAGGGGAGGATCCTGGGGCATGTAGTTTTGCCTCCAACCCAGATGCTCATCTACCAAGTGGCTCAGGAGGGACTTGAAAAGCTCCCCGTTTTCAGATTTACTTCCGATGAGCAACGCGTTTATGTCGATTTCCTCCATTATCAACTATCAACTCCTTAATTGATCTTCAGGTTCCATCGAATCTTGAACTATGTCGCTTTCATCCCCCATTCCGCGCACCAGGCTCGGACGCAGCTGGACGGCGGGGATGACTCTGTGCTCCCTAGTGTAGTTCTGCAAATATTTCTGCGCCGTAAGGGCCCAGCGATCCCTGCGGAAGTGGTGCAGGACAAGGGGGAAGATGGCAAAGATCAGGGTAAAGACTATCATCACTACAGCGCTCGCCCTCGAGCTTGCGGCTATAGCCGTAACGGCTATGAATATCAGGCCGGCCCAGAGAAAGACTGCCCACATCCACGCCAGGCCGTTTCCTTTCTTTCCTATTCTGTAGGGACGTTTTAATTCTTTAGCTTCATAACGCAGCCGTATGAAAGCTATGGCAATAAGAGTATAAACTACCACGTAAAACATGGTGGTCGTATTGGTCATGAGCATGAAAATCTGGTTGACGTCCGGGAGGGCGTAAAGCAGGGCGAAAAGGGTGATGAGGCAGGCTTGGGCGAGTAAAATCGGCTTGGAAACCCCCAGATCGTTATGCTTGTAAAAACGCCAGGAAGAAGGGACGAGGCCTTCATTTGCGACTTGGATCATGGTCTGGCTGGGGCCCGTCACCCATCCGGAGAGGGCCACAAGCACCCCTATAAAGCTCATGCAGCTGAAAACATTGTTAAGCCACTGGGGCCAGCCCAGGATTTTGCAAAACAGCACTATAGGCTGGGAAATATTTGTGAGCTGTATATTGCTGGAAGTCACTACGTTCGCCATAAGGAAGGCGTCGATTATATTCATCAGTACAACGGCTATAAGGGCTATCATAAGCCCCTTGGCAAAGTTCTTCGCAGAATCCTTAATCCTGGGGATGTAGACGCCCAGGGTGGAGATGCCGCAAAAGATGAAGGCTATGGAGGCTACGTACTGCAGGCTTTCTCCTTGAGGCAAAAGCTCTTGCCAATGGAAAGTCCCCAAAACCATGCCGGGCCTGATTCCGGTCTTTATCATCGCCCCCAGCCCCAGAACCAGCATGAAGACGACCGGAATGTAAATTCCCAGCCAAGTCCCTATGTCGCCTCCGATTTTGGCCATGTCGAATTTGAGGTTGAGGAGGGTGACGAACCAGTAGATGACTATGATGCTGCACATCACGAACCAGTGGTTGTTCCCGAGGGGTATGTTGCTTATGGTGTTTCCAAACAAAGGCCCCAAGGGGGCTGCGACCATCACCATGCCAGGGAACATCTGCGCCCAAAGCAGCCATGCCACGACAAATCCCCATTTGTCGCTCAGCCCCCTGCGCACCCACCGCTGCGGGCCGCCCTCTCCTGGGAGCATCGCGCCAAGCTCTCCGCAGATCAAAGCCAGGGGCAAGGCGAAAAACACCACTGAGATGATCATGTATACGATCATCTGCCATCCCGTGGCGGCCAGTTGCGGAATGCTTCGCACGGAGGCTATAAGAGCCATAGCTATACCTACAAAGGTGCTCAGCGAGATTTTAATCTGATCGCTCATCTGCTCTCTTTTTCTTACTTGCGGAAACCGGGATTTTGAGGTCTGTAGGGCACAAAAACCCCCAAATTTCAATAAGCGGGGTAACTGCGCGCACCAAAACTCTTAATTATACCTTCATTCTATACTGTCCGCTTTTCCGCTTTTGTCCTCCCTTTTCCTGCCTGAAGCCGCGCACATGACCCCGTATACAAAGTTCATGCTTTTGCTGTCGCAATAGATTTTCGCGAGTTTCACGGCTTCATTTATGTACGCGCCCGTGGAACCGGCCTGCCCGTAAAGGCACTCCCAGACGCCTATGCGCAAAATGTTTCTGTCCACCACCCCCATCCTCTCCAGCCTCCATGTGGAGCTTGCAGAGATAATGGCATCGATTTCTTCAAGGTGGGCCGCGACCCCCTTTAAGATTTCTATGGAATATTCGGGCAGAGGCTTAAGGTCCGCTACGATTCCTTCTTCCTGGATCCGGAGCCTTTCTTGAAGGACTTTCTCAATGCTTTCGTCTTTCTCATCGGCTTCGTAAAGGATGTTGAGAGCTTCCACTCTCGCGGCAAACCTCGACATCCTTATTCCCTGCTGAGGTAGGATCCGTCCCTGGTGTCGACCTTTATTTTTTCCCCTTCATTTATAAAGAGGGGGACCTGTATTTCGGCTCCGGTTTCGAGGGTGGCGGGCTTGTTTCCGGCGCTGCTCCTGTTTCCCTGAAGTCCGGGCTCCGTATGGGTAACTTCCAATACCACCGAGGCGGGAAGCTGCACCGAGATGGGGTTCCCTTCGAAGAAACTGACCATGCAGTCCGTGCCTTCCACCAAGTACTTTATCTGGTCCCCCAGGAGCTCTTCGGGGATCGCCACCTGATCATAGGAGGAAGTGTCCATAAACATCAGGTTGGAGCCGTCCTTGTAGCTGTACTGCAAATTCCGGTTATCAAGAGTGGCGAAATCTACCTTCACCCCGGCGTTAAAAGTGCGCTCCACCTGCTTTCCGCTCACAACGTCTTTTATGGTGGTCCTCACGAAGGCAGGCCCTTTCCCGGGCTTTACATGCTGGAATTTCACCACCCTCCAAAGGCGCCCGTCGATATTGAGAATCGACCCGTTTTCTATGTCGTTTGTAGTCTGTGCCATTAAAAATCCTTTGCAGCAGTCAGAAATGTTTAAACCTTTTACACTCTAGATTAATTTGTGCGAGTGTCAAAGAAAAATAAAACCCCAGAGCGCCCTGGGGTTTAGAGAACCGGACCCTTAAATTACTTCAGGATTTCGGTGACCCTTCCGGATCCTACGGTCCTGCCGCCTTCACGTATTGCGAAGGTCTGGCCCTTTTCGAGGGCCACGGGCTGGAGGAGGCGGACAGTGAAGTTGGCGTGGTCGCCGGGCTGCACCATTTCGACGCCCTCGGGAAGCTCGATGGTTCCAGTTACATCCGTGGTGCGGATGTAGAACTGCGGGCGGTAGTTGGTGAAGAACGGGGTGTGCCTTCCGCCTTCGTCCTTTGTGAGCACGTACACTTCGGCCTTGAACTCGGTGTGGGGGGTGACGGTGCCGGGGGCGGCCACGACTTGCCCCCTCTCTACCTGGTCGCGGTTGATGCCGCGCAGCAGCAGGCCGGTGTTGTCGCCCGCTTCAGCCATGTCCATCTGCTTGTGGAAGGTCTCGATGGAGGTGACGGTGGTGGTCTGCGTCGGGCGCAGGCCTACGATCTCTACGGGGGTGTTGGGGGTGATCTTGCCCCTCTCGATTCGTCCGGTTACGACGGTGCCGCGGCCGGAGATGGTGAACACGTCCTCGATAGGCATGAGGAAGGGCTTGTCGAGATCGTGCACCGGGGTCGGAATGTAGTCGTCGACGGCCTTCATGAGCTCCTTGATGGAGTCGACCCACTTGTCGTGATCCTTGGCGTCATCGTGCAGGGCGCCATAGGCCGAAATCTGGACGATGGGGCAGTCCCTGTCAAAGCCGTTCTCTTCGAGCAGGTCGCGGGTTTCTTCTTCGACCAGCTCAATCATTTCGGGATCGTCGACCATGTCGCACTTGTTGAGGGCCACCATGATCTTGGGCACGCCCACCTGCTTGGCCAAAAGCACGTGCTCCCTGGTCTGGGCCATGGGGCCGTCGTTGGCGGC
>JAFYJT010000018.1 GCA_017537945.1 Aeriscardovia sp. | reverse complement strand
GGCCCTGGGCGTCGGTCAAATGTCCGTCATCCAGGATTTGAAGCATGGTGTTGAAGATATCGGGGTGCGCCTTTTCGATTTCGTCGAACAAAATCACCGAGAATGGCTTTTTCCTCACTTTTTCCGTCAGCTCCCCCCCTTCTTCATATCCCACGTATCCGGGGGGCGCCCCAAAAAGCCTGGAAACGGCGTACTTTTCGGAAAATTCCGACATATCCACGCGTATGATGGCGTTTTCGTCGTCAAAGAGGAACTGGGCGAGGGCTTTGGCAAGCTCGGTCTTGCCCACCCCCGTAGGGCCGGCGAAAATGAAGGAGCCGGTGGGCCTCTTAGGGTCTTTAAGCCCCACCCGGGCCCGCCTCAAAGACTTGGCCAGGGCGTTTACGGCTTCATCCTGCCCTACGACCCTGGCATGCAGGGCCTGTTCCAAAGCCAGGAGCTTCTTGCTTTCTTCGGCCGTGAGCTTGAAGACCGGGATTCCGGTATTTTGGCTCACAACTTCCGCTATCGATTCTTCGGTTATAACCATAGGGGAGCCGTTCCTTTCCTTCTCCCACTCCCGGCTCCTTTCGTCCCTTTCCTTCTGCAGGGATTCGGCCCTTTCCTTGGCGTTTGCCGCCCCCTCGAAGTCATCCTTCTTGGAGGCTTCTTCGGCTTCCTTGGCAGCCTTCGCTATAGCCTTGTCCAGGGTCTTTATCTCAGGGGGAGCCGTAAGCCTTTTTATCCTCATCCTCGCCCCCGCCTCGTCTATAAGGTCTATAGCTTTGTCGGGAAGGTTCCTGTCCTGTATGTAGCGCGCGGAAAGCTCGGCCGCGCTCTGGAGGGCGGAGTCGGTGATGGTGACCTTGTGGAATCCCTCGTAATGGCTGCGCAGGCCCTGGAGGATTTGGACGGTCTGGGCCACGGAGGGCTGGGCCACGGTTATAGGCTGGAACCTCCTTTCGAGGGCGGCGTCCTTTTCTATGTATTTCCTGTATTCGGAAATCGTCGTGGCGCCTATGGTCTGAAGTTCTCCCCTTGCCAGCATGGGCTTAAGCATGTCCCCGGCGCCAAGGGCCCCGTCAGCCGATCCGGCGCCCACTATCTGGTGGATTTCGTCTATGAACAGGATTATGTTGCCCCGGACCTGCACCTCCTTTATGACTTTTTTAAGCCTCTCTTCAAAGTCGCCCCGGTACCGCGATCCGGCGACGAGGGAGGCAAGGTCGAGGGAGTAGATCTGCTTCCCCTTCAAAGTCTCCGGGACGTCCTGGGATACGATCCTTTGTGCAAGGCCTTCCACTACT
This sequence comes from Aeriscardovia sp., assembly GCA_017537945.1. Taxonomy (GTDB): domain Bacteria; phylum Actinomycetota; class Actinomycetes; order Actinomycetales; family Bifidobacteriaceae; genus RGIG1476. Next base: position 13,137 of record JAFYJT010000018.1, on the reverse strand, counting down.
GCCGTCTTGCCCACCCCGGGCTCCCCCACCAGGACGGGGTTGTTCTTCGTGCGGCGCGAGAGGACCGTCATCACGCTTAAAATCTCGTCCTCCCTGCCTATCACAGGATCCAGCTTGCCCTGGGATGCGAGCTGCGTAAGGTCGGTGCCAAACTGGGAAAGCATGGCGGAAACCGAGGACTCGGACTTGTTTTCCACGCCGCCGGCGTTGGCCAGCCTGTCTTCTTCGCTCTTTTGCCCCCTTATGGCGTTTAAAGTGGAAGTCCTTATATCTTCAAAATCTGCCCCCAGCTGCATAAGCACCTGGGCCCCTATGCCTTCCCCCTGCTTTACAAGCCCCAGGAGGATGTGCTCGGTACCTATATAGGTGTGGCCCAGCTGGAGCGCCTGGCGCAGGGTCATGTTCAGGACGCTTTTTGCGTTTGAAGTCAGGGGCAGGTGCTTTCCGGCATCGGGGCTGTCGCCCATGCCTATCATGTTTATTACTTCATTTCTGGCTTTCTCCAGGGTAATCCCCTTTTCGTTAAGCACCTGGGCCGCTATGCCCTCCCCTTCTTCAAGGAGCCCGAGGAGGATGTGCTCGGTACCCACGTAAGCGTGATTTAACGAGTGGGCCTGGTTTTGGGCTAGGACCATGACACGTTTGGCGCGATCTGTAAAGCGTTCAAACATTGGCTTCCTTTCCTGCCGGGAAATTACGGCCTTCCCCGGCCCGTATGCTGTTTTCTTTTTCCGTTTTTAAGTTTTGCCGCCCGCACGGGCTTTGGGCTTGGGCGGTTTTCAGTCGTCTATATCGAAATCTTCGGCCACGGCCCTCAGCATTTTGGCCAGCCTGTCGCAAGTTAAGGGATCGGGCCATTTGCCGTGCTTCAATTTTGCATTTGTAGAGTCCAGAAGCTTTATAAGATCCTCTATAATCGCATTCATTTCGTCGCTGGTATGCCTTCGCGGGACGGAACGCTGAACGAGATGCAGATCAAATGCCTGCAGCCCCTTGGCACCTTCAATTTCCGAATACTCAACCTTCATGCCTGATTTCGGAGTAAAGCTGGAAGGGAGGTTTGAAGGCGAAATGAACACCTCTTTGCCGTCCTCCCCCACGATGAATCCGTAGCCTTTTTTGCTATCGAACCAGCGAATTTTCCCAGTTGGCACAGCTTCCTCCTTCAATGCCTTTTCAACTAATGATATCAATTTTGCCTTTTGCCTTTTTCTTTTTTCCTCCCTTCAGGCTCGGGCGCCGGAAGGGGGGAGGCTGACGAAGGGATGGCCGTCACTATCGTAAGCCCCCCTCCGGGCGTAGGGGCCGCGCAGATAAATCCGGAGTGGGAGGAAATTATGGCTTTGACTATCGCCATCCCCAGGCCCGTCCCGCTTTTCTTGCGCGTCCTGGAAGGGTCGAAGGTGTAAAAGCGTTCAAAAATCCTCCCTATCGAATCTGGGGCCATCCCGGGGCCGTGGTCGGATACCGTAATCAGGGCGTAGGGGCTTCCCCCCTTGCCCTGCATGGACTTTTGCATCCCAAGGCAGAAGCATTTCAGAGGATCTTCGCAGGAAGACAAATCCTTGCAGGCTTCGTAAGGGATGGCCGACTCTACGGAAGAAAGGGAAATTTCCACCGGGCAGTCGGGAGGAGTGTACTTGTGGATGTTGCCCACAAGGTTTGTAAACACTTCCCTTAGCCTGGTCCCGTCGCCGTAAGTGGAAATGGGGGGGAGCTCTCCCGGGATAAAACGCGTGCAGGAGAAGAAAGCCTCCTGCGGATCTGTAGAAGTTTTAAAATCCGGAAGGAACTCCAAAGTCCCCATCGAAACTTTCCTTTGGGGATCGAGCACCATAAGATCTTCGACGCTGTCCAAAATAAGGGAGTCGAGTTCCACGTTTTGCGTCAGGTCAATCCCGCGCCCTTCGTCCAGCCTGGCCAAAGAAAGAAGGTCGGTTACAAGCTCGGTCATCCTGGCGCTCGAAGCCCCGATCCGGCCCACGATTTCGTCGGCCTTTGCCAAATCCTCCCCCTCTTCCCTTTCCATCTTGTAAAGCTCGGCGTAAGCCCTTATGGCCGCCAGGGGGGTCCTCAGCTCGTGGGAGGCGTCGGAAATGAACTGCTTCATTTGTTCGTTTGTCTCCTTTTGGGCTTTAAAGCTTTTCTCTATCTTTGAAAGCATTATGTTTAAAGAGCTCGCCAGGCTCCCTACTTCCGTTGTTTCAGGCAATGAAGGCACCCTCTGGGACAGATCCCCGTTTGCGATATTGGCCGCAATCGCCTCTATCTGTTTTAGAGGCCTTAAAGTCTTTGAAATGATGATGGAGCCTACTATGAGGGCTATAAGGATCATGATGATTCCTACGATTATGAAGTAGTAGATCACCATCCATGCCGTCTCCTGGGCGTTGTAGAGGGAAAGGCCTATATAAAGGATGCCCGAAGCCCCTCCGCCGTTTTGGTACCAGTGGAGCTTTAGAACCCTCCATTCGGCCCTCACCTCCTTGTAGGAGGAATTGGCGTCCCCTTCCTGGATTACCTCCGAAGGGACGGTGGTGGGGACTCCGAAATCCAAATTCCCCGCTTTTCCGCTGGGGGCAAGTTTCGGCATGCTTTCGGCCCCCCCGTCCAGCACGGGGACGAGGGGGGTGCTGAGGATCTGGCCCTGGTCGTTTCTTATCTGCAGAAAGTAGTCCGTGGGCATAGCCTCAGACTTGGAAGAAAAGGGCTCTACGTTGTTGAGGATAAGCTGGGCCTGGGAAGAAAGCTGATTGTCGATCCTATTGACCGTGTAGTTCCATATCAGCTCCTTTGTGGCAAAAGCCACGACAGAGATTCCTACAGCCAAAAGTACGAACAACACGGCTATAAGCTGAAGGTTCAAGGGGACTGCGTTCCCATGCGGCCTTTTGGAGCGCCCTTTAAGCCCCAGCCCCCCTTGGCTCTTTGCCAATTTCTTCCCGCCTATTCCTTGCGTTCTTTTGGCGTCCTTATCATGTACCCTGCGGAGCGCACGGTCTGAATCAGGGGCTCTACCTTCTTTTCCTCTCCGTTTTCGTCCGTGTAGACCACCCCGTCTATTTTCTTCCTGAGGTAGGAAATGTAAGAGTCCACTATCGGAACTTCAACCACTTTCCCTTCCCAGATGTGGGATATGATTTCCCCCTTGCTAAGGGCTTTGTCCTTGTTCCTGACCAGATAGTCAAGAAGCCAGAACTCGGTGGGGCTCAGCTTTACAACTTTCCCGTGCCTTGTCACTTCCAAGGCGTCCTCATTAATCTCAAGATCGGCTATGGAAATGACGGGCTTTGGCTTGGTCTGCGGCTTTGTCATCTCCAGGGTCTTTTTTATCTTCCATGTCAGTTCGTCAAATACGAAAGGCTTGGTCACGTAGTCGTTTCCCCCGGCCGCATACCCTAAGATCCTGTCCTTGGGCGCGTCCTTGGCGCTCAGGAAGATTATCGGGATGTGCTTGTCGTTCCTGCGTATCGTCTTGCAGACTTCCAGGCCGCTCCTGTCGGGTAGCATTACGTCAAGTATTACAAGATCCGGCTTGCTAAGCTCTATCAGCTCTATCGCGTCTTTGCTGTTGGTAGCGGTTTTCACTTTGAAGGCCGGGAGCCTGAACCTCAGCCCCTCCTTGAGCGTGTAAAGTATGTCCTCGTCATCGTCCACCACGACGATGGTGCCCATATTGTCCTTGTCCATAGTTGATAATTATAGGACAATTTTCAGATTTTATTCAGAAATTTCCATAAAAAAAGAGGCCCCCGAAGGAGGCGCCCGGAACCCGGATTAGTAATCCATGCCCTGGGGCTGGGGGTTATTGTTCTTGGGTTCGGGCTTGTTGGCGACTACCGCTTCGGTGGTCAGGAAGAGGCCGGCGATGCTGGAAGCGTTCTGCAGGGCCGAGCGGGTGACCTTGACCGGATCGGCCACGCCCGCAGCGAGAAGGTTTTCATACTTGCCGTTGTCAGCGTTGTACCCTTCGCCCTTGGGAAGGGAAAGGACCTTGTCAGCCACTACGTCGCCGCTCACCCCGCAGTTTTCGGCAATCTGCTTGAGCGGGGCGGAGACGGAATTGAGGACGATCTGGGCCCCGGTCCTTTCGTCGCCGGAAGTCGCGCCCAAAAGCTCGTCCTTGACGGACTCTGCGGATTTTATGAGCGCAACCCCGCCCCCGGGGACGAGGCCTTCTTCTATGGCGGCCTTGGCGTTGCGCACCGCGTCCTCGATGCGGTGCTTGCGCTCCTTGGCTTCCACCTCGGTAGCGGCGCCCACTTTGATTACCGCCACGCCCCCGGCAAGCTTGGCAAGCCTCTCTTGGAGCTTCTCGCGATCGTAGTCGGAGTCGGTGGATTCGATTTCCTTGCGGATCTGGGCGATCCTCGCGTCCACATCCTCCTTCTTGCCGCCCCCGCCGACTATGGTGGTCTCGTCCTTGGAGACGGTCACCTTTTCTGCGGTTCCGAAAACGCTCATATCTATGGAGTCGAGCTTCAGGCCCAGGTCGGAAGAAACCACCTGGCCTCCGGTGAGGATGGCCATATCCTGAAGCATGGCCTTCCTCCTGTCCCCGAAGCCCGGGGCCTTCACGGCGCAGGAGGCGAAAGTGCCGCGGATCTTGTTGAGGATAAGGGTGGCGAGGGCTTCGCCGTCAACGTCTTCGGCGATGATGAGCAAGGGCTTTCCGGTTTTCATTACAAGATCGGCTATGTGGATAATGTCCTGCTGGCTGGAGACTTTGCTGGTGGTGAAGAGGATGTAGGGGTGGTCCAGCACGGCCGTCTGGTCGTCGGGATTGGTTATGAAGTAAGAGGCGATGTAGCCTTTGTCAAAGCGCATGCCTTCCGTGAACTCGAGATCGATTCCGAACTTGTTGTTGTCTTCTACGGTGACTACGCCGTCCTGGCCCACTTTGTCGAGAGCTTCGGCGATTACCTTCCCTACTTCCGGATCGCCTGCGGAGATTGTAGCCGTGGCGGCGATCTGCTCTTTGGTCTCAACGGGCTTGGCGTTGGCCAAAAGTTCCTTGACTATTCTCTCGGTGGCCTTTTCGATGCCTTTCCTCAAAGCTATGGGGTTGGAGCCTGCTACGACGTTCTTGAGCCCCTCGTGGACCAGGGCCTGGGCAAGCACGGTGGCGGTGGTGGTTCCGTCGCCCGCCACGTCGTCAGTCTTCTTCGCTACTTCCTTGACGAGCTCGGCGCCGATCCTTTCAAAGGGATCTTCGAGCTCTATATCGTTGGCTATCGACACCCCGTCGTTGGTGATGGTCGGGGCTCCGTAGGAGCGGTCCAGAACCACGTTGCGTCCGCGCGGGCCCAGGGTGACTTTTACAGTGTTTGCCAGCTTGTCCAGGCCGGCAAGCATATCGGAGCGGGCCTCCTGATCGTAGGCTATGATCTTGGCCATATACCCTCCAAAAAACTAAACCTTGATTGTTCTTTGCGCACGGGGTTGGGCGCCGTCAGCTACGCCCGGCCCGTGCCTGTTATCTATATAGATTAGCACTCTCAGCTTGAGAGTGCTAATTATTGGCGTATTTTCCTCACGGGTTGACGAATATGGCTTCAATAGGGGCGTTCAAAGGGTAAGTTTGCTCCACCACCTGGCTTATCCCCAAATCCGAGGCCACCTGATCGGCGGTATTCTCATTATTGGCGCCGTTGTACCAGACTACGTTCGAAGTGGGGGCCTGGGCGTCGGGCCAGTTTTGCGCCAGGACGTTTGAAAAGCCCTGGTTTTTTAAAGTGGTCCGGTTTTGCCCCGCAAGGCCCGCGACCTGCGTCGCGTTATAAACTATGACTACCGTGCCCTTGTCCACGGGAGATCCCATAGGCTGCAGGGCTTCGGCCCCGTGCTGGCTGTTCCTTATCGCCACCGCGCTCCACACCCCCCAGGCCCCGCATCCGAAGGCCACGGCCACGCAGAGCGCTATAAAGTAGGGCAGGAACCTGGCCCACCGGCTCTTCTTACCCCTGTGCGCCCCCACGGGGCCTGCCGGGGGATTTTCGAATTCGTCGTTGAATCCAACACCCCCTTTGGAGCTGGAAGCCATGGCCACCTCTTTCAAAGCCGAGCATGTCAGTACTCTAGATCCCAGATTTTATATTCCTTGCTCTAAGAATACTAAAAAGTAAAGTGAAAGTATGGCTTCAAGAAAAGATTTGGAAGAACTGATGGATCCCTCCTGGGCCGAGGCGCTGGCCCCGGCCGAAGACAGGATACGGGGGATAGGGGATTTTTTGCGTAGTGAGGCGGCCGAAGGGAAAAGGTACTTCCCGGCGCCCGAACGCATCTTCAGGGCATTTTCCCTCCCTATGGACAAAGTAAAAGTCCTGATAGTGGGGCAGGATCCGTATCCGACCCCGGGGGACGCCGTAGGCCTGGCCTTTGGAGTGGAAAAAGGTGCAAAGCTTCCCGCAAGCCTTAAAAACATATATCTGGAAATGAAAAGCGACTTAGGGGAGTGCCCGAGCGACGGGGACCTTTCTTTTTGGGCCGCCCAAGGCGTGATGCTTTTAAACAGGTGCCTCACAGTCCAGGAGGGAAAGCGGGGGAGCCATAGGGACCGCGGCTGGGAAGAAGTGACGGACCTGGCTATAAGGGCCCTGGTGAGGGAAAAGACTTCGGAGGGCAAAACGAGGCTGGTCGCAATCCTGTGGGGAAACGACGCAAGAAGCCTGGCTCCCGAGCTTGGGGGAGCGGCGATAATAGAGTCTGCCCACCCTTCCCCCCTTTCCTGCCACAAGGGGTTTTTCGGCTCCCGCCCCTTTTCCAGGGCCAATGCGGCCTTGGAAAAAATGGGCCTTGATCCGGTGGACTGGAGCGGAAAGGGGGCCGGAATTTAGGCTCCGGGTTTTAAAATCGTTTAGTACAAGCAGAGATCGGGCATTTAGAAAGGCTTTGTAGAGTAGAAACATGTCACTTTTTCCCTCTTCTCCCGCTTCCGAAGAAAAGGCCGCTTTAAGCGGCAAAGAAATCGAGCGGGCCTCAATGGCGGTCAAAATCCTGCGCGAAGGCTTCTCTTCTCAGGTTATAGGCCAAATCGACCTCAGGGAGACGCTCATAGCCGCCCTGGTAGCCGGGGGGCATGTGCTCATAGAATCTGTGCCGGGTCTTGCCAAAACTACTGCGGCCCAGACCCTCGCCCAGGCGGTCTCTGGCAGTTTCAAACGCATCCAGTGCACCCCGGACTTAATGCCTTCGGATCTGGTGGGGACTCAGATTTTCGACTTCCAGGCCCAGTGCCTGATCACCCAAATCGGCCCTATCAACGCCAATTTCGTCCTGCTCGACGAAATCAACCGCTCCAGCGCCAAAACGCAGTCGGCGATGCTGGAAGCCATGGCGGAAGGGGCCGTAACCATAGGGGGGGAGAAAATAGAGCTGCCCGATCCGTTTATGGTGATAGCCACGCAGAACCCCATAGAGGAAGAGGGGACATACAACCTTCCCGAGGCCCAGATGGACCGGTTCCTGATGAAGGCCGTAATGACTTACCCTTCGGAAGAAGAAGAGCAAAGCATCCTGGATCTTATAATTTCCAGGGGCAAAGACCGCTTCGATCCCCGTTTCGCCCAGAAGATCGATACGAGCGACGTCAAGTTCCTGAGGACTGCGGCCAAAAAGGTGCACGTGAGCCAGCAGGTCATAAAATATGCGGTCGACCTTGTAGAGACTACGCGCGGAGAAGGGAGCAAGCCGATAAGGGGGCTGCACCAGATAGTGAGGCTGGGCGCCTCCCCAAGGGCTTCAATCGCCCTTATAAGGGTGGGGCAGGCCTCCGCCCTCATGCAGGGGAGGGACTACGTAGTCCCTGAAGACATGAAGTATTTTGCCTCCAACATCCTCCGACACAGGATCCTCCTCACTTTCGAGGCCCTGGCCGACGGGCTCAGCAGCGACGAAGTGATAGCGAAGGTGCTGGAGGTGGTACCGGTTCCATGAGCGAAAAGGATCCCCTGAGGGCGAAAATAGAGGCTTTCGGATCCAGGCTTTCGCTTCCAACCGCCATAAAGACTTTGGGCTCCCTTGAGGGCGAGCACGCTTCAAGGCAGAGGGGAGGGGGCTACGACTACTCAGACCTTAGGCCATATGAGCCTGGAGAGGGCGTCCAGTTCGTAGACTGGAAGGCTTCCGGAAGGAGCGGGAGGCCGATAGTGGTCAACCGGCAGCGGGAGGTGGCCTCCACCCTTTGGCTGATCCTCGACGCTTCGGCCCAGATGGGGGGCACGGCCCGCGGGAGGGAGACGCTGCTTACGGTTGCGGCCAACGCCCTTAGGATGTTTGCGGCAGTGAGCCTGAAAAGAAGCGACGACATTTCCTTGGTCCTCGCCGACAGCCAGACCATTTCCCGCATCCCTTTCAACGGGGGCTACCAAAAATTCGACAGCGTCTTGGAAGCGGCCCTGAAGGACTTAAAGCCGGCCGAAAGGGATTTTACTTCCCTCTTGCAGTACGTGCAGGGCATAAGGCAGGGCAAGGGGCTTATAGTGATAGCCACAGACGACGGGGCCATGGACGCGCGCCACGAGCAGCTCATAGCCTCAATTTCCCAGCGCCATACCGTGATCTTCGTCTCGGTAGAGCCCATAAACCCCTTCGATCCGGACAACCAGGACGTGCAGGACGCTTCTTCCGGGCGCTATATGCCCTCCTTTTTGCAAAGCAAGCCCTTGGCCAAAGAGATCGACGCCAGAAGCAGAGTTCTGGCGAACGCTTTTGAAAAAGCGCTCGTAAGGCACGGGGACGTGCTGCTCAGGGCCGGGAGCAGCGAAGAAATGCTTTCCACTTTCATCCATTTCGTGGGCCAGAGGCTGCGCGGGCCCAGGCCCCAGAGGGCCAGCCTGCTCAGGAGTTAGAGCGTGAAAATAGATGCGAACGCGGTGCCTTCGCTGGGCTACAGCCCGGCCCTTATGGCCCTTGGCATAATAGCCCTCCTTTTGACCATAGCCGTCATAGCCCTCCCCCTCCTGATACCCCCCAAGGCCAAAAAGGACGCCTCCGGAAGGCACTCGGAAAAGAAGGACGCTTCGGAATGGGTAGAGAAGGTAGAAGAGATAAAGCGGGAATACTCGCAAGGGGAGCTGGGGGAGGCGGACGCTTACGCCAGCCTTTCGCGCCTGGCGAGGGAATTTGTCTCCGAGGAAATGGACTTGAACCTTTACTCCAAAACCCTTCGCGACTTGGAGTGGTCCCCTGTGAGCAACAGAAAGAGGTACGAACTGTTTAGGCAGACGATTTCCGCCCTCTACCCTCCCGAATACGCAAATGCGGAGAGCGACAGGGCCGCAGACGAAGCGACCGTGGAAAGCGCGGCAAACTGGGTAGAAGACCTTATAAGCAGGTGGAATTCGTGAGCGGCATCACCCTAAGGTGGCCTTGGGCCCTTCTGGCAGGAGGAATCGCCCTCGCCGTCCTCCTCTTCCTCGTCTTCTGGTTTACGAGGCGCAAATACTTGAAGCCCGACGCCGCCAAAATCCTCAGCTCCAAAGAAAGGCTGAAAACGACCCTTCAGGCGCTGGGGAACAAGCACAAAAAACAGACTCCGGGCATAAGGATGCTCAGTTGGGGTCTTAAAACCCGGTTGAAAGGCACGGCCTGGGGGCAGTACAGGACCTACAAGGCGCTGGTAATTTCCTGCACCGCCCTGGCCCTTCTGGCCTTCGGATGCGCTATGGGCCTGGTTTCCAGGCCCAGCTCCGTCGAAAAGCTCCAGGCTTCCAGCGTATCCAGAAACATCGTCCTGTGCCTGGACGTGTCCGGGTCGGCACTCCCATTTGACGAGCAGGTCATAGCCAGCTACCTCCAGCTCGTTTCCAAGTTTAAGACGGAAAGGATTGGGATGAGCATTTTCAACTCCACCTCCAAAACCGTCTTCCCCCTGACCGACGACTACAAGCTCGTTACAAGCGAGTTGGACAGCGCCCTTAACGCGCTTAAAGGGGTGGTTAACCAGACAAGCATTAACAATATGACCACCCAACAGTACCAGGACATCAATAACTTCCTCTCGGGCACCGACAATATGAAAGGATCCAGCTCCCTTATAGGAGACGGGCTGGTAAGCTGCGAAAATATGCTTCCGGGCTTCAGCGCGTCGGCCCAGACCCAGCAGGCCAGGATAACCCCGGCTTCAATAGTCCTGGCAACCGACAATATCCTTGCCGGAAGGCCGATTTACACCCTCCACCAGGCTGTAAGGATGGCCAAGCTCAATTCCATCCGGGTCGACGGCCTCTACATAGGCCCCAACTCCAATCTCTCCACCCCTGACGCGCAGGCCTTCAAGCAGCAGATAGATTGGGAGGGCGGCTCCTTCTTCTCGCGCCAGAACGGCCAGTCGGTAGAAGAGCTGGTGCAGAGCATAGAGGATCAGAAGATAGAGCAGCAAACGAAGGAACAGGCGGTGGATCTTACCGACAATCCGGACGTGTGGGTCATAGTGCTTATAGCCCTAGTCTGCGCCCTGTTCCTCCTCCTCGGCTGGGTAAGGAGGTGAGCGGCTTGGCTTTCACACCCCTCTTGCACAGCTGGACCCTCACCATCCTCCTCGACATCTTCATCCTCCTTTGCTGCGGGATAGGATTCCTGATGTTTTGGAGGCACAGAAATTCGTCCGATTCCACCCATCTAGACTGGCTGCGCCGCTGGCTTATAGCGCTTTTCGCCATACTTTTGACCTTGGGCCCTACCATCGTGACTTCTTCCTCTTCCAACGTCGTATCCGACACGGACGTGTTCTTTGCCGTAGACATCACCGGCTCCATGGCGGTAGACGACGCCCACTACGGCTCGAACAAGGCCATCCCCAGGATCCAGGCGGCCAAGGACGCTATAGAGAATTTGGTGTCCATGTATCCGGGGGCTGCCTTCGCAGGGGTCACCTTCGGAGCCTCCGCCACGCTGGCGCTCCCCCCCACTACTGACGTAGGGGCAGTGCAGAACTGGCTGAGGGTGCTTGAAGTGGAACCTACGGACGCCTCCAACGGCACGCAGCTGAGCGAGCCGGTAGACACCCTCCTTTTGGCGATGCAGAAAGTTAAAAAGGAGCATCCCAGGAACATAATCGTCCTCTACTACATTTCGGACGGGGAACAGACCAGGGACGTCCAGGCTTCCTCCTTCAGCCCCCTGCGCCAGTTTGTCGACGCGGGGGCGGCGCTGGGGGTAGGGAGCGTGCGGGGAGGAAAAGTCCCCTTCATTTCGCCCCAGGATCTTACAAGCGGCCAGGTTTCCTCCCCCCGGTGGCTTGACGAACCCGGGACTTCGACCCCCGCCATCTCCAAAATGCACCCGCAAAACTTGAAGGAGATTGCGGACCAGTTCTCCGGTACCTACCTGCACCTCGACCAGACGAGCACCGCCGCCTCCCTCTCTTCTTACGCTTCGCACCGCTATTTGGTGCGCCAGACCGATCGCAAGCATTCAATGCGCGACATCCAAGTTTGGCCCCTCGCCATAGTCATGGCCGCGCTCCTCCTCTGGGAGTGCGGATCGGATATTTTCAAGCAAAGGAAATACCAGTGAAAAGACGGGAAAGGGGGCTAAGGAGGAGCGGAAGGACGAAGCTGCCCTTCTGGAGGGTGGCGGTGGCGGTGCTTGGGGGCGCCGGACTCGCCTTCCTCACTTATTTTTTCTTCCTCAATTGGAGCGTGGTAAAAAGCTTTGACGCTACCAGCGCCCTCTTAAAAGGAGACATCCTCGCCCTGCAGCTTGCAAACCCCAATCTTTCCTCCTTGAAAGCCTCCCAGTCGCAGGTCCTTTCCCAGCTCTATCAGGAGCAGGAGACTTCGGCCCTCCAGTTCCCTTCTTCCAAAAAGGCCATAGCCAAGGCGATAGAGGTGGCAAACCAGGTGAACCAGGAAATAGATCTGCGTTACAAAGCCTCCCCTTCTTCGGCCCAGTCCTCCTCCCCTGCCGGAGCCCCGCCTTCAGCGCAGTCCCAGCAGCAAATGACGCAGGAAAGGCAGCAAGAGGCCCAGAGCCAGCAAAAGCTTAATTCCCTTCTTTCATCCAATAGCGTCAACCCCTCCCCCTCTTCCGCCGACTCATCGGCGGCCGTCCCCCAAAGCCAAAAGGTGACAAAGCCATGGTAGGAAGGAAGGGGAAGCCTAAGGAAGTCCAGAACCCGGAACTGAAGGGCGTAAAAATCATAGACCGCGCGCCTAGGCGCATGCGGGACTGGGGGGATCTGGCCAAGCTTGCCCTTTTCCTGGTGCTTTCCGCCCTGGTGATTATAAGCTCCCTTTTGCTTCAAAATACGACAAACAGCATAGAAAGCGACGTAAGGAGGGTTTCCTACCCCTTTTCCTGGCTCGTCCTCCTCCCGCTTTCGCTCCTTTTCAACGTAGTGCTCTCCATCGTAGTGATAGCGGTTTTTATCCAGCTTCTGCTCAAAAGGATGTGGATCCCGGCCCTCACTTCCGCTTTGGCCCTTATCGCCGGATTTTGCGTCTCCATAATCTGCGCCCACCTGTTTTTCAGCTACCACTTGGCAAGCTTTACGGGCGCGAAATCCTCTTTCAGGGCCGGCTCTTTCGACGCTTCTTTGACCGTCATGGCCTTCCTTACCGCTTCCAACGGCAGGAGCATGAGAAACAAGCTCGGATGGGCTTGGAAGGTTTATTACTGCGCAGTGGCCATAGTGGTCATAGCCTCCCTTTCCACCGTCCCTTCAGCCCTTATGGCCGTTTTCACCGGCGCGTGGATTGGCCTGGCCTTCAGGCTCGCCTTCGGGACCCCCGGATCCGGAGCATGGGGGGCTCAGCTGGCCTCCGCCCTTTCGGGATGCGGGATAAAAGCGGAAAAGCTTGAAAGGATAGAGCCTGAAGAGAGCCAGATAATCTGCTGCGACGGGGCGAAGCGTTCCAGGTACTACTCCCTTTCTTCCGGGGGGGCAAATTACCTTATGGCGGTAAATGACGAACAGCAGCACTCTTTGAGGTACTTAAAGCAAATATGGGACGCCGTGAAAATGGAAGGGCTTACAATAAGGCACGACAGATCCGTCGAAGCCATGGCCGAACGGCACTATACAATCCTTTTGGATTTAAAAAATCTGGGGGCGGCCGCGCCCAGGGCCGTCAGGGTGGGCGCGGTTTCCGATTCGGCCTTCATAGTTTTTGAAGTCCCCCCCTTCCCCCCTTC
>JAFYJT010000017.1 GCA_017537945.1 Aeriscardovia sp. | reverse complement strand
GAAGGGGGGCTTTTTCCCGCGCTTTTCCGCCCCGCCCCGGCCAAATTTGGGGTTCCTGCGCCCTCCGCTTTTCCCGCTTCCTGAGGGCCTCCGGGGAGGCTTCTTGCTGCCCGGCTCTTTTTCTTCCATTCCCCCTCCTTAAATCCGAAGCCCCGATCCGGATCCTACGCCTAGCTTCTGGGTGAGCCAGCTGACGATCTGCTGATCCGTTATTCCCATAAAGAAGAGGACTATATCCAGGACTATATAGAGGCAGGAGATGACTATGGCCGCAATTGCCAGGCCCCTGCCGCGGGTGTGAAGCTCCTTTACCCTGATGAGGGAAAAAATCCCCATGGGCAGGCCCACCAGCCAGATGCCCAGAATGGAGGCGACGAAGGAAATCACGGCAAATCCGTCAATCTTGCCGTAATAAGGGTTCTGCCTGGGGTCGGCAGTGTTGATCTCCTGTTTTCCCGGATACGGGTTCTGGGAGGTTTGCCCGTAGCCTACTCCGTAAGGGCTCCCCTGCCCGCCAAAAGGCGCCTGGGCGCCGTAAGGGTTTTGCCCCGAATATTGTTGGGACTGCTGCTGGTTTTGGGAGGGGTTGGCAAAGTTCTGCGGGTTCTGTCCCGGGGCGCGGCCGGCGCCCGGCTGCCCTTGGGCGCCATAGGCGTCGGAAAATGGGTTTTCACCCCCTTCCCCGGCCCCGGCCTCTTCTTTTGGGGGTTGCTGGGAATTATCGGGCCCGCCAAAAATGTACGGGTTGTACCCGGGGTATTGGGAAAGCATCTGGCCGTAGAGGGGCTTGTCGGTGCCAGGAATGTCCGGATCGGTATCCAGGCCTGAAGCGTCATACTCCAGCTCGGCTATTTTCTCCTCTTTGGCTTCCTCTTTTTCCTTCTCCTTCTCCTTCTCGGATTCCTTTTCAGGCTTTTGGGACGGAGCCGGGGGCGTCCCCTGATCGGAAGCGCCCGGCTGGGCGCCGTTTTCTTCATTTTGCTCGTTCATGATTTTCCCGCCTAACAATTCCCTTTCAGGCGCGCTCCTGCGGCCTGAGCAATGGAAATTATGCTATCACGTATTTTTGTAATGTCTTGCGAGTCCAAGGTCTTTTCTTTGGACCTGAGACGCACGGAAAAAGTGAGCGACGAAGGCTCGCCCTCCTTCTTATATACATCAAACAGCTCTAGATCTTCCAGGGCTTCCCCCGCCCCCTTCCTTATGCACTCTTCAAGATCCGCGCAAGTCAGGCCCTTTCCGGCTTCAAAGGAAAAGTCCTGCTTTACAGAGGGGTAGGGGGAGGGGGAGAAAGCCTTGAAAACGGCCCTGGGGAGCGAGGAAATGACCTCCAAATCCAGCTCTAACGCGCAGGTGTGATCGAAAATGCCCAAATTCCCGTTGATTTTAGGATCAATCTCCCCCGCGAGGCCTGCAAGCCTTCCCTCCAGGTAGAGCCCGCAGCTCCTGCCCGGATGGAACAGGGGGGGGTTGAAGCCCGGAGCGCTCAAGGGAAGGGGCTGCCTGATTTCAAACTTGATCCTAAGCCTTTCCTGGAGGCGGTTCAAAACTTCCAAAATGTCTCTATAGTCTGAAAGGTCCTTCTCCTTTTGCCAGTTGTTTTCGAAGGACCTCCCGCTGAGGACTGCCGCGGCATGGTAGGGCTGGTTGGGGAGGGACGCTTCGATTTTCGCCAGTTTTTCGTCGCTCAGCCTTTCCCCCCGGGGGGTTTCTTCTGAAAACCACGGCCCCTGCCCGGCGAAAAATACCCGGCCGGTTTCGAATATCTTCACACCCTCGAGCCCGCGGTGCACGTTTGAGGCGCAGGTGAAAAGCAAAGTGGAAAGAAGGTCCGTCCTCAAGAAAGGCTTTGAGTCATACAGGGGGTTTGCAATTTTCATGAGCTTCAAATCTGCTGCCGACTCTTTAAGCAGGGCAAAATCTTTTTCCCCTACGAACGGGTAGCTCATGACTTCGTTCATCCCGGCGTAGGCCAGGGCGTCTTGGGTTTTTTCCACAGTTTCCTTCAAGGGGGAGGAAAAAGCCATGGCCCGGTTCTTTGGCAGGGAGGCCTTGATGGATTCGTAGCCTACAAGCCTCCCGATTTCCCCGGCCACATCCCTTGAATCCTGGAGATCGTACCTCCAGGAAGGAACCTTTACGAAAAGGCAGCCTTCCCTGGGGTCTACTTCGCATCCGGCTTCTTCTAGCCTGCTTTTCATGGTTTCTTCTTGTATTTTTTCTCCAAGCAGCTTTTCCGCCTCCTTGGGATCGACCCTTAAAATCCTTTCCCTCCACGGCCTTTCAAAGGACGCCAAGCCTTCAAAAGCGCAGCCGGAAAGAAGGGACAAGGCCCTCCTTAAAGCGGGGGAGCATGCGCGGGTGTCTACGCCCCTTTCAAGCCTGTAAGAAGAATCGGTAGAAATTTTAAGCCCCTGGGAAAGCATGGAAGCGTAGGAAGGGCGGAGGGAGTAGGAAAGGAAGAGGGCCTTCCCGCATCCCTTCCCCGCTTCCGTCCCGCAAACCGGCCCTATTCCCAAAAGGTTCAGGATTTTTCCGTCCTCCTTTTGGGAAAGCACTATTTTCCCGCCGCACTCCAGCTCCTGATCGCCGATCTTTGCCTTTTCGCCCTTTTTGCCCCTTCGGATTTCCAGGGGGAAGGATATCTTTCCGGCATCCATCGCCTCCACGGGGCAGCCTATTTCAAGGGTGGCAAAAGAGGCCGCGGCCTGAGCCCTCGTTTTCGTCATCACGTCCGAGAGGGCCAAACGTTTGAAGACCGCGTCCTGAGGGTCTTTGGAAAGATCCTCTCCGCACACTTGGGCTGCAAAAAGGCAGTATAGATCTTCCACGCCTTCCCCAATTTCAATCTTCCTTTCTTTGGGGCTGGGAAGGGGGGGCAATGAGGGGTTGAAAGCGGGATCTTGGTAGCTCCCCCCGCAGGCGCAGTGGCACTCCCTGGCTATCCCCCTGTAAGAGAGGGCGTAGCCCCTGTTTGGGGTAATTTCAACTTCCAGCTTCCAGCCCTCGAGGCCGAGCAAACTTATGGCGTCCTGGCCGGGGCGGATTTCCCCTTTTTCTCCCAAATCGTTTAGAAGTATTATTCCGTCCTCGGAAGATCCCTTCTGCCCCAGCTCCCTGAAAGAGCAGCACATTCCGTTGGAAGTATGGCCGTATTTGGCCTGCGGAAGGATGGAAAACCCTCCGGGAAGCACGGCCCCGGGAAGGGCCACGGCCACCCAGCTTCCCTGGGAGATGTTGGGCGCCCCGCACACCACTTCTTCCGTTTTCCCCCCTACGTCGATTTTGCAGAAGTGGATTTCATGGCCTTTGTGAATTTCGGGCGCGCATTCCAAAACATGGCCCACCACCACGGGCCCCGTTACGGCCGGGGAGAGTTTCTCTTCTTCAAATCCCATCTCCGTGAGGGCGGAAGCTATGGCTTGAGGAGTGGCGCTGCCAGGAACTTCCACATACTCTTTCATCCAGTCCAGATCTATAACGCTCATTATTCCCCCATCGCAAATTGGCGGCTGAAACGCTCGTCGCCCTCTACAAGGTCGTGCATGTCCTTTATGCCGTATTTAAGCATGGCCACCCTTTCAATTCCTACTCCAAACGCGAAGCCCGTATATTTTTCAGGGTCTATCCCTGCGCTTTTGAGGACGTTGGGGTGCACCATGCCTGCCCCGGCAAGTTCCACCCATTTTCCGCCCTTCCCCCCCAGGAGCATGTCCATTTCAAAGCTGGGCTCGGTAAAAGGGAAGTAGGAGGGCCTAAGCCGGATCTCGGCTTCTTTAAAAAGGCGGGAGGCAAGGGAGCCCAGAACCCCCTTCAGATCGGAAACGGAAAGCCCCCGGTCTACCGCCAGCCCCTCGCACTGGTGGAACACCGGAGAATGGAAAGCGTCCAAAGGATCGGATCTGAACACCCTCCCTATGGAGGCGGCGTAGAGGGGGAGGGGCTTTGAAAGCATCTCGCGCACCTGGGTGGAGCTGGTCTGCGTCCTTAGCACCAGGCGGCTTTCTTCGGGAAGCATGTAGAAAGTGTCCTGCATCTGGCGCGCCGGATGGTCGGGAGGGAAGTTTAAAGCGTCGAAATTGTACCAGGCGTGCTCCACTTCGGGGCCCTCGCCTAGCGACCATCCCAGGGAGGTAAAGAAGGACTCTATCTGCCTGGAAGCCAAAGTGACGGGGTGGAGGGAGCCCATGGGAAAGCGCGTGAAGGGGAGGGTCATATCCACCTTTTCCCCCTCCAGCTTCGCTTTTTCCTCTTCCTCCTCCACCCTTTCCTTCCTCTTCAGGAAAGCCGAGTCAAATTCCTTTTTGCACTTCCCGAAAAATTCTCCGGCTTCCTTCCTCTCCCCCTTTTGCAGGGCGCCTATAGATTTGGAGGCGAGGGAAAAAAGGCCCTGCGATCCGAAGTATTTGGACCGGACGGCTTCAAGTTCTTGGGAGCTTCCGGCAGCCTCTATCTCTTTCTTCCCCTCCTCCAGAAAAGAAGAGAGGGCCTGGGGATCGAAAACCGCATTCATATTTCACCTTTCATTCTTTGGCTCCTGACTGCGTCATAAACTAGGATGCTGGCTGCCGAGGAGAGGTTCAGGGATTCAGCCTGCCCGTAGATGGGTATCCTGGCGACGGCGTGGCTTTCTTTAATGAGCCTGTCGGGAAGCCCCCTGGCTTCGTTTCCAAAGAGCAGCACCATAGAGCCCAGCCCCTCCAAGACCGAGGGGGAGGAATCCACTAACACCTTTTTATCAAAATCCCTGCCGCTTGTAGAGACCAAAAACACCCTGTCCTTTAAAGAGAGCAATTCTTTTTCAGAGCACTTGAAAAAGGGGATGTGGAAAATAGAGCCGGCGCTGGATCTGACCACTTTTGGGTTAAAGGGGGAGGCGCACTCGTCCACCAAAAGCACTGCCCTGCACCCCGCAGCGTCGCAGCTTCTAATGACCGTCCCCTCGTTTCCCGGATCCCTTACCTGCCAAAGCGCGCAGATGACGAAGGTGCCGGAAAGATCCAGGGAGGAAAACCCCCTTTCCAATTTCCTGGAAGAAGCGCAGGCCAAGACCCCCTGGCAGTCCTTGGAGACTTTTTCAAGGGCCCTTGGGGAAGAAGGATGGAACCAGGCGCCCCGCCCCTCGCAAAATTCTTTTGGAAGGTTTAAGGACTCGTCAAAATATACGTCCTCCGCTAAGCCGCTCCTCAACGCCTCCCTCACGGCCTGGGGGCCTTCTACAAGGAACTTGCCGCTCTTCTTCCATCCCGCTTTTGAAGCGTAGAAGGCGAGTTTGGAGGCCCTTTCCGATCCTTCCCTAAGCGCTTCACCCTTCATTTATTTGCCTCCCAAAGCGAAAGTGCCGCAGTAAAACGCCAAAAGCAAGGCGGAAGCGGGAATGAGGGCGCAAATGGAAAGCGCCACCCAGTCCCTGTAGGAAGTGCGGCTGATTCTGGCCCAGCTCCGCTTTTCGCCGCCCCCAAACCCCCTGGCCTCCATGGCCGTGGAAAGAGAAGTGGAGCGCCGTATGGAAAGGACCAGGAGGGAGAAGGACTGGGTGAAAAAGCGCACGACTTTCTTCCTGTCCCCCAGGCCCCGGCTGCGGCGCGCCTGGCCGATTTGAAGCCAATCATCCGAAAGGACGGTAAAAAGCCTTATTCCAGCCAGGCCCCCGTAGACGAACCTCTCCGGAAGATGGAGGATCTGGCTGGCGGCATCCGCCAAATCGGTAGAATCGATGCCTAAAACCAGGAGGACGGCCGGGACGGCGATGGCCAAAACCCGGAGGAAGGTGGCGAAAGCCAGGTACAAGGACTTGTTGGTCACATGTATCATTCCCCATTCAAAGTAAGTGACCGATCCCTTCTTCCCGTAAATTACCACGGCCAGGAAAGTCCAAGGGGCCATGGCAAAAATGGGCCATACGTGCTTCAAGGCGCGCCTGAGGGAAATGCCGCAGCCTTCCATAAATAAAAATTCCAGCACGAGGGCGACGCCCGCCGAGAGGGGATCGAGGCTTAGAAACATGGGGATGGAAAGAAGGAATGCGCAAAGGAAGCGTATGGCGGGGTTGAGGCGAGAAAGCAGGGGCGAAAGGCTGGAAGGCTTCGCCTTTTCTTTTCTTTCTTCTGCCCCTTTCACCCTTATGTCGCACTTTTCTCCCGGGCCTATAGTCAAAACCCTGTCGGAAAGGAACTCTATAAGCTCCCTGTCGTGGGTAACGGCTATGACCGCCACCCCGCTGTCGGCTACCGAACGCATCAGCATCACGATTTCCAGCCAGGTGGACCTGTCCTGGCCGAAGGTAGGCTCGTCGAGGATTAAAACTTCCGGCGAGGAGGCCAGGGAGGAGGCGACGGTCAGCCTGCGCTTTTCGCCTCCGGAAAGCGTGTAGGGATTGGCGCTGGAGTAACGGTCCAAATCGAATCTCTTCAGAAGCGAATAAGCCAGATCGCGCGCCTCCTCCTTCCGGCTGCCCGTTTCCAAAAACCCCACCATAACTTCTTCAAGCACGGTATTTCTTACGAACTGGTGCTCCGGATTTTGAAATACGTATGCGATCCTTTTACAGAGCTGGCGGCTCGTCCAGGAAAAAGGGGATCCCTTCAAACCTGAAGCGAGCGCCGGAGAAACCCTTACTTCCCCGCGCACGGCGGGCATTAGCCCCGATACGGTCATGGCCAGGGTGCTTTTCCCGGCCCCGTTTTCTCCGGCCAGTATTGTAATCTTCCCGCTTTCAAAGGCGAAGGAGACGTCGTCGGCTATGGATCTTCCTTCGTAGCCTATAGAAAGCCCCCGGGCCTCCACTACGATTTGCCCCTTTGAAAACTCCCTCTTTTTCGCAAATTTTACGGCAGGCGCTATCAAATCCTTCCCGGATCCCTTGTCCCTGAGGTGGGGGGTTGAGGATGCCTTGAAGTTCGGATCGGAGTCCGATTCGGCCTTGGCCTTGATCTGATCTTCCAGCCTCTTCCTTTGAAGTTTTGCCAGGGCGAACTTGGAAGGGATCCACACCCCCAGAGAGTCGAAGTCGATGGAAGGATCGGAGAAAATTTCATCGGGGGCGCCGTCGGCCACCACTTCGACCAGGCCCTCGGGATCGCGGCCCAAAATGATCACGCGGCCTAGGATGTCAAGCCAGTCGTCGGCCCTGTGCTCCACCAGGATTACCGTGGCGGGATCCTTTTTCAGGATTTCATGGCAGGCCCGGCTTACTTCCCTTGCCCCTTTAGGATCCAAATTTGCCGTGGGCTCGTCCAAAAGGAGGATGGAAGGCTGCATGGCGATGGCCCCCGCCAGGGCCACCCTCTGCTTCTGGCCTCCTGAAAGGTGGGAAGTGGATCGGGAGAGCTCCAATTCCCCCAGGCCTACCCTTTCTAAGGACTGCCGGACGCGCCTCCAGATTTCCCCCCTTTCTATTCCCAGGTTTTCCAAGCCAAATGCCACGTTGTCCCCGACGCGCTGGAGCACCATCTGCGCTTCGGGATCTTGCATCATGAGGGCGCAGCGCCCCCGGGCCTGCTGGGGGTGGAGCCCCTCGACCAAAAGATCGCCTTCCGTAAGCCCCCCGTCTTCGTCCTCCCTTTGCGAAGAAGAAGAGAGGTAGGCCTCATTGTTCCCCAGTACCCCCGCTATAGCGCAAAGGAGGGTGCTCTTGCCGATTCCCGAAGAGCCCAAAAGAAGGACCCTCTCCCCTTGCCGGATTTCGAGGTTGAGGCCCCTTACGACGTAGTCCTTCCTGAGGGGCCTTTTATACCCCCATCCCTTGAACAGGATTGCAGCCGGATTTTTCATTTGATCTTTTTGCGTATGGCCCTCCCGGATGCAAATCGATCCAGCGCCCCGGTCCTGGCTATGGCCCTGTAAAGCCACCAGGCGCCGATTCCTGCTATCAAGGCCCCTGAAATGACGGTGGCAACCGTGTAGGAAATGGCATAGAAGCCCAGGAAGCTGAAGGCTTGAAGGTCGGTCAGAAAACTTATTATTCTGTAGAAAAGGCCCGAAAAACCCCCGGCGAGCATGGTAATCCATACGTTCCAATGCCTGTAAGCGAAGGCCGCAAAAACCGCTTCGGCCCCGACCCCCTGTATAAATCCGCCTAGGAGCGTAAGGGCCCCCCCGTAAACGTTGCCCATCATGCCTTCCAAGAGGGAAGCCAGAAGCTGGGCGTAGATGGAGCTGCCTGGCTTCCTTATTATGACTGCGGCCAAAGGCCCTGCAAAAAGCCACAGCCCGTCAAAAAGGCTCCCCAGCCCGGGAAAGATGGCCTGCAGGCCGTCGTGCGGTATGAAATCTGCCATCCAGAATACGAAGGAGGACGCCACCCCTATGACCGAACACACGGCTATATCTACGGCTCTCCATTTGAAGTTAGTTCTGGAACTCAAAGCTTCATCCCCTAGAGGTGAGATCTAAAGGCGCCCAAAGCCTCTCCAATTCCCCGTAGAACGACGAGAGCGCAAAAATCCGTGTTTCTTTTAAGAGTACCACTTTTAAGAGGAGGCCTTCATATGCTCCTGCCCTCCCTCCCGGATTTAAACCGATCCAGCGCCCCGGTCCTGGCTATGGCCCTGTAAAGCCACCAGGCGCCGATTCCTGCCAAAAGCGAGCTGAGGAGGGTAAAGAGGAGGTAGGCAAGCCCGTAGGGCCCCGAAAAGCTTATAGCCTGCAGATCGGTTAAGAAGCTCTCGGCCCAACAGAAAAACCCTGAAAGCAGCGAGGAAAGGCATACGGTCCACACGTTCCACAGCCTGTAAAAAAAGAGGGCGAAGACGATTTCGGCCCCCAAGCCTTCAAAAAACCCGGGCACTATAACGCTCGCCCCCCCGTAAACGTTGCCCATCAGGGCTTCCAGGACGGAGGCCAAAAGCTCGCAGTATAGGGCGGCTCCGGGCTTTCTGACAATTATCGCCGCCAAAGGCCCTGCAAAAAGCCACAGCCCGTTCAAAAGCCCTCCCAATCCCGGAACCAGGGCCTGGAGGGCGGAAAAGGGGAGGAAATCGGCAACCCAAAACACTATGCCGCTGGCTACCGCCAGCGAGCTGGCGGTGGAAATGTCTACGACCCTCCACCTCCACGTCATCGCCTTCAAGCCGATCGTCAAAATCAGAGGGAGGAAAGGATGAGGGCTTCGGCCTCCATGTCGCCCATAAGCTCTGAAAGATCTTGAGACTCGTTGGGGGCATGGGCGTTGGTGAGGGGGTCTTCCGGGCCGTCCACCAAAACGCAGGCCTTCGGGAATTT
>JAFYJT010000003.1 GCA_017537945.1 Aeriscardovia sp. | reverse complement strand
TGGCGGCCGGGCTGGCGGCCGGGCTGGCGGCCGCCTTTACCGCCCCTATAGCCGCCACTTTGTTCCTGATTGAAGGGGACTATTTGAACCGCGGGAAGTTCCAGTACCCCCTCAGGACCATACTTTCCTCTTTTGTGGCAAGCGTGGCCAGCGGCTATGTAACGCTCCTGATCCTGGGCCCTACGCCCGATTTCACCCTCGTGCACCCTATCCACATGCCGCTTCGCCTTTACTGGGAGCTGATTCCCATAGGGCTAGGATGCGGCATTTTAGGATACGCGTACGAAAAAACGCTGGCTTGGGGCATGGGAATTTACGACAAACTCCACATCCCCCACAGGCTGCGCATGTTTATCCCCCTCGTGCTTTCCATCCCTATCGGGCTTTTCCTTCCCAGCACTTTGGGCGATGGCAGCTTTTTGGTTCGCGATCTTTCCCTGGGGATGGCCAGGATACCCCTCTGGCTCCTTTTCCTGTACATAGTCCTGAGGCTGATTTTTGCCCAGGTTTCCTACGGGTCCGGAGCCCCCTCCGGCATTTTCCTTCCAATCTGCTCTCTAGGGGTCATATACGGGCTGTTCTGCGGAAAAATTTTCGCCACGCTCCATTTGGCCCCTTCCAGCCTCGCTTTTTATTCGCTTATAGGCATCGGATGCCTCGGGGGCCTGTTCGGATCTGTAATAAAAAAGCCCCTGACGGCCATAGTCCTGGCGGTGGAAGTGACCTCCTTCGGGGATCTAAGGGTGATAGCGATAATATCCGTAGTCTCCTACTTTACGACCGGAATTATTGACAGGCTCGACAAGAAAGCCGCGGATCGGCGCAAAGGAGTAAAAAACAACCGCCCTGCGAAAAAAGGAGACGAGGAGGAGTCCGAATCGGTGCAGGATTTGATAGAACAGGGGGATCTAAACATAGAAAACATCCTTAACAATCCCAATCAGCCAGACAAAGAAGAAGAGATGTATGACGACTAAAAGCTTTGAAGAAAAATACCCGATGGCCGCCAAGGCCGAAAAAGAATACAGGGAAATAGAAGGCAAAATGTCTCAGACCTCCGACACTAAGGAAATCAAAAAACTGGCGATGCGCCACGCGGAGCTGGAAGGGGCGGTAGAGTGCCTCGCGGAGCTCAGGAGGATGCATGAAGACCTGAAGGCGGCCCAGGAGCTGGAAAAGGAGGATCCTTCCTTTGAAGAGGAAGCCAGGGGGACGGAAGAAAAAATTTCCAAAAAGGAGGAGGAGCTCAAAAGAATCCTGCGGCCCCGCGATCCGGATGACGCGAAAAACGTCATTATGGAGATAAAAGCGGGCACGGGGGGCGAGGAGGCCGCGCTGTTTGCGGCCGATCTTATGCGCATGTACCTCCGGTACGCCCAGCTTAAAGACTGGCAGGTCCAAATCCAGTCCCAGTCCCTGACCCAGCTCGGAGGGGTGAAGGACGCGCAGATAGCCTTCCGATCCAAGAACATTTCCACTCCCTCCCAAGGCGTGTGGGCAAACCTGAAATACGAAGGCGGGGTGCACAGGGTCCAAAGGGTCCCGGTCACAGAATCGCAGGGGAGGATCCAGACTTCGGCCGCGGGAGTTTTGGTCTTCCCGGAGGTAGAAGAGGATTCGGACGAAATAGAAGTGGACCCCAAGGATCTTAAAATCGACACCTTCATGAGTTCGGGCCCGGGGGGGCAGAGCGTCAATACCACCTATTCTGCCGTAAGGATGACCCACATCCCCACGGGGATAGTGGTGAACATGCAGGACGAAAAGAGCCAGATACAAAACAGGGCCGCCGCCCTCAGGGTGCTTAAGAGCCGGCTTCTTGCCTTAAAGAAAGAGGAGGAGGCCGCCAAGGCCGCCGACATGCGCCACTCGCAAGTCAGGAGCCTGGACAGATCCGAAAGGATCCGCACTTACAATTTTCCGGAAAACAGGATCGTGGACCACCGCACGGGCTACAAATCCTACGATTTGGATCAAGTCATGGAGGGGCGCCTGCAGGGGGTAATAGACTCGGGGATACGGATGGACGAAGAAGCGGAGATTTCCGGGGAGTGAAAGTAAGCGACCTTTTGAGGGAGGGCGCCTCCGGGCTGCAGGAAGCGGGCGTGGAGTGGGCCGCAAGCGAAAGCGCGAAGATTTTCGCCCTCGCCTGCGGCAAAGGCTGGGGGGAGGTGTCCCTTTGGCAGGCGCTGGATCTTGAAGTAAGCCAGGTGGCGGGGAGGGGGGAAGTTTCCAGGTTCGAGTTCCTTTTGGAAAAAAGGAAGCTCAGGATCCCCCTGCAGCACTTGTCTCGCAAAGCCCCCTTCGCCTCCCTGGAGCTTGAAGTGGGCCCCGGGGTCTTCATTCCCCGCCCCGAGACCGAGACTATGTCAAAGGCCGCTTCAGACTTCCTTTCGGGAAGGAAGGATCCGCTTATGGTCGATCTTTGCGCCGGGAGCGGCGCGGTAGGGCTGGAAGTGTGCAGGGCCTGCAAAGTGGGGTGCTTCGAAGTGGAGAAAATGCCCCTCCCCTTCCGTTTCCTTCAGAAAAATATTTCCAGGCTGAGGAAGAGTTTTTTTTCAGGCTCCCTTTGCGTTCCGGTAAAAGGAGACGCGCTCCTCCCCTCCACCCTCCCATTCCTTTCAGGCCGCGCGGACTGCGTGACCTCCAATCCCCCCTACCTTTCAAAAGTAGAGCAGCCTGAAGCCTCTTTCGACCCGCCTGAGGCGCTTTTCGGCGGCGGGAAAAGGGGGACGGAATTTATTTGCCGCCTTTTGCCCGCCTGTTGCAGGCTTTTAAAAAAAGGGGGGCTGTGTATTATAGAGCACGAAAGCGCCCAGAGCCGGGAAGTGGCCTCCCTCTTTCGGCGCGCAGGGTTTAAGGGCGTGGAAACGCTAAAGGATCTGTCCGGAAGGGAGCGGTTCACGCAAGGTGTCAAATGGCAAATATAAAGCGTTTTGAAGACTCTCTGAAAGAGGCGGCGGACCTGATAAAAAGCGGCCAAGCCGTAGGGGTGCCCACCGACACCGTTTACGGCCTTGTGTGCGACGCCTGCAATTTCCAAGCCGTACGGAACCTCTACGCGCTGAAAAAGCGCCCTTTGGAAAAGCCCTTTCAGGTAGTTTTTTCATCCCTCCCCCGACTGGGGGATTTCGATCTCTTCCTCCCCTCCCCCTTGTGGGAGCTCTCCCAAAAATTCCTCCCCGGCGCCTTGTGCCCTATAGCTTTGGCCGGACCGAACTGCCCCCTTGCCACAACGGAGGGGTCCGGAAACGGGAAAAGCCAGGCCGTGAGGGTGCCCGACCTCCCCCCCCTCTTAAAGCTTGCTTCGCTTTGCGGGCCTTTGGCCTGTTCCAGCGCCAATATCTCTTCTTTTCCCCCCAGCCAAACTGCCGGACAGGCCGCCCTGGCTTTTGGGGGCTTAGTACCCCTCTACCTTTTTTCGGATCAAAAGCCCAGCCTGGTGCCTTCCACAGTGGTCCGTGCGCTTCCCGCTTCCCCCATGGGGGTGGAAATCTTGAGGGAGGGGGAAATAAGTCCTGAAGAAATCTATAGATTCCTTTCCGGCAGATAGGCGCTGAATGCGGGCCTACCTGTTTATCTTCCTATGCGCATTTTCCTCGGTCGCCCTCCTTACCCCCATGGTCACGCGCGTGGCCGTAAAAGTCGGCGCAGTTCAAAAGATAAGGAAGAGGGACGTGCACACCGTCCCTACACCCCGCATGGGGGGGGTGGCCATGTTTTTCGGTTTCGCGCTTTCCCTTTGCTTTGCCAGGGGCATCCCCTGGCTCCGCTCCCTTTTTCAAGGCGACGGCCACCAGCAATGGATAATTCTCTTAGGGGCCTTCTTCATCTGCCTTCTAGGAGTCTTTGACGACTTGTTCGATCTTGACTGGATGCTGAAGCTGGGCGGCCAGATGTTTGCGGCCATTTTCGTAGCCTGGAAGGGCGTTCAGTTAGTGTCACTTCCCTGGGGAACCATCCTCGTCTCCCTTTCCCCCCTTTCCTCCATGGCCATCACCGTGCTCCTGATCCTAATTTCCATAAACGCCGTCAACTTCATAGACGGCCTGGATGGCCTGGCGGCCGGGATCGTGGGGATAGGGGCCCTGGCGTTCTGCGTCTACAGCTACGTCCTTTCCAAGTCCCAGCCAAGCTTTTCATCTATGTCCACCCTGCTGAACGTGATTTTGGTGGGGATATGCGCCGGGTTTTTAATCCATAACTGGCATCCGGCCACCATTTTCATGGGGGATTCAGGCTCTATGATGCTCGGATACCTCCTCACCTGCGCCTCCCTGGTCCTCACGGGGCGTTTCTCCCCTTCCATCCGGCATTCGGGAGCCTACCTTCCGGTTTTTATGCCCATCCTCCTGCCGCTCCTTGTGCTCTTCCTTCCCGTTTTGGATATGATTCTGGCAATCTGCAGGAGGCTTTTAAAGGGGCAGTCGCCTATGCATCCCGATCGCATGCACCTGCACCACAGAATGCTTAGGATCGGGCACAGCATAGTGGGGGCCGTCCTAATTTTGTGGGCCTGGGCCTTTGTAATAGCTTTCGGATCCATCTTGACCCTCTTCATCCCTTCTTTAACGGTTTTGGAAATCGCCTGCGGCGTGGTTCCGATCCTTACTTTCCTCACCCTAGCCCCCCATTACAGGCAAAGGCTCATGGAATTAGGGATAATAGGGAATAGAAGCTCGCGTGAAAGGAAGGGAAATGGACCCCCTGGGTCAGATCCAAGCAAAAAAGATCATTAACAGGATTTTCATCTTTGATCTGGTTTTCTTTATTGGCACGGCGGCGGTGTCTTTAATCTTAGGCTCGCTCTTTTCCGGAAGGAGGGGCCTGTGGGGGGCAGTCATAGCGGTCATAGTCCTATTGGTCTTCGCCCTTTTCACTCCCCTTGCCTTCAAGGTGCTTAGCCGCAGGAAGATAAATTCCAGGAAGTTCGTGCTTTATGTGACAGGCAGCTGGTTTTTCAAGCTGATCCTGGTTTTTGTAGCCTTGATAATTCTCAGCCGTTTTGCCTTTTTCAGCCGGAGCGTGTTTGCCTGGACGGTATTTGCAGGAGCCGTAGGGGTGCTTGGCATAGAGGGCCTTACGGTATTTTTGACCGGGCTCCCCAAGGGGGAGGAAAGGAAGAAGGAAACTGATGAGTGACGTCTTGCTTTGGGTGGACTGCGAAATGACGGGCCTGGACGTGGAGAAAGAGGAACTGTGCGAGATAGCCCTGGTCCCTACGGATTTTTCCCTGGCGCCTTTGGACTGCGGGCGCGATTTTATTATCAGGCCTTCCGGACGGGCGATTGAAAACATGGGGGATTTTGTGCGCTCTATGCATACTGAAAACGGGCTGCTTGGCCTTATGGAAAAGGCGCGCCCCCTGGAAGAAGTGAAAGGGGAGATCCTTTCGTACGCCTCCTCGTTCGTCTCCCAGGAGCAAAAAGGCTACCTTGCCGGAAACACCATAGGGTCGGACAAAAAATTTATAGACAAATACCTTCCCGAGCTTTCTTCCATGCTCAACTACAGGACGGTGGACGTAAGCTCCATAAAGGAGCTGTGCCGCAGGTGGTACCCTGAGGCTTTCGCCTTAAAGCCCGTCAAGCATGGCAACGACCGCTCTTTGGCGGACATAATAGAATCTATAGACGAGCTCAAATACTACAAGCGCGCCATTTTCAAGCCCGAAGGCCTTAAAGAGGCCAGGGATGAAGTAGAAGCCTCGAGCCTGCTTAAAACATGGGAGGCGAAAGGGGTAAAGCTTGTGGATTATTCCAACGTTACCAAGAAAGACTGATTATGAGACCTGCCCATTTTTCCTCCCTTTTCGCCCGCACAATGAGGGACGATCCTACCGATGAGAATGTAGCCTCGGCGAAGCTGCTGGTAAGGGGGGGCTACGTTCGAAAGATGGCTCCAGGCGTCTTTGCCTGGCTCCCTTTGGGATTGAAAGTCCTTAAAAACGTGGAAAAAGTGATACGCGAAGAGATGGCCGGGATAGGGGCCCAGGAAGTGCACCTCCCCGCCCTTTTGCCAAAGTCCGTTTATTCTCCCACGGGCAGGTGGGACGAATACGGGGACAACATTTTCAAGCTCAAAGACCGCCACGGGGCCGACTACCTGCTCGCCCCCACTCACGAAGAGCCCTTCACCCTCCTGGCCAAAGACCTTTTGTCTTCCTATAAGGAGCTCCCCCTCACCCTCTACCAAATTCAAACCAAGTACCGCGACGAGGCCAGGCCCAGGGCGGGACTCATAAGGGGCAGGGAGTTTATCATGAAGGACGCGTATTCCTTCAGCCTCGATGAAGAGGGGATGAAAGAGTGCTATGTCGAAGAAAGGGAGGCTTACGAAAGGGTCTTTAGGAGGCTGGGGGTTTCTTACGTCGTGGTGCGCGCTTTTTCAGGTCCCATGGGGGGATCGGAGTCGGAAGAGTTCCTGTGCCCCCTTGAAATAGGCGAAGACACTTTCGTGCAGGCCCCCAGCGGCAGGGCGTGGAACGTAGAAGCGCTAAAAACCCCCGCAAAGGAAGAGGATTTTTCTTCCCTCCCCCTCCCGCGCGAGATTCAAACCCCCTTGGACGGCTCCATTTCCTCCCTGGAGGCGTTTTTAAAGGAAAAAGGGATTTCGTCCCCCCTCCTCAAAAACATAGCCGTATCCCTTAAAGCCCCCGACGGAAAGAAGACCCTGGCAGTGGTGGGCCTGCCTGGAGACAGGCAGCTTGACCTTAAGAGGCTCGAGGCGTGCCTGGCCCCCTTGGAAGCCTCAATAGCCGAAGAAGCGGACTTAAAGGCGCATCCTGAACTTGTGAAGGGCTTTATAGGCGTTACGAAGGTCGGCCCCCAGTCTTCGCAGGATGCAAAATGCCCTTATTTCCTGGACGCCCATGTAGCCAGGGGTTCGGCCTGGTGCACCGGATCGGACAAGGAGGGGTTCCATACCCTAGGGCTCGTCTACGGCAGGGATTTTGAGTGCGACAAGGTCGTGGAAGCGGCCCAAATCAAGGAGGGGGATTTGAGCCCCGACGGATCCGGGGAATTGTCGATAGAAAGGGGAGTGGAAATAGGCCAGGTATTCCAACTGGGCCTCAAGTATTCCCGTTCCATGGGCTTTAAAGTGACGGGGGCTTCACGGGGCCCGAAGGACGTGTGGATGGGAAGCTACGGAATTGGGGTTTCGAGGCTCATAGCGTGCATAGCCGAAAGCCACAGGGACGAAAAGGGGCTTGTCTGGCCCATTTCTGCTGCCCCCTTCAAAGTGCACGTCATTTCCGCCAGGAAAGAATGCAGGGAAGAGTGCGAAAGGCTGGGAAGGGAGACCTGCCGCCTCGGGCTTGAAACTCTTATCGACGACAGGGACGAGTCGGCAGGAGTGAAATTCGCCGATGCCGACCTTTTAGGTTCGCCCATAATAGCCATAGTCGGCAGGGAGTACATGGAAAGGGGCGCGATAGAGATAAAAGTGAGGGAAAGCGGGGAGGTCCGCAAAGCCCCGTCCCAAGAGGCGGCAAAAGAAATTCTCGCTTATGCCGAGGCACTCCGATCGGCCTTGCTCCAAGGCGCCTGCTTAGAATAATAGGTGGATTGATTTTCTCGGCGAGGGAGAGGGCGAATGTCGATTAGTTTGAAGGACATGCCGGATATCCGGCGGCTCGCGGAGGAAGAGGGCGTTGAAGAAGGGGCTCTTAAATCCGTTTTGGAAGCTTCCCTCCTGCAGGCCTACTTCAAACTTCCCAACGCCCTCCCTTTGGCCAGGGCGGAAGTCTCCCATGG